>CALAVD010000514.1 GCA_937892085.1 uncultured Prevotellaceae bacterium | reverse complement strand
ATGCATTACTTGTAGCGCAAGAAACTGTATCCAAAGCGCTCGTAAGCAGCACGTTCTAGTTCTTCTCTGTCATCAGGATGAGCGATGGAGATAAGCGCTCTTGCGCGCTCTGCCATACTCTTGTTGCGCAAGTAAACGATGCCGTGCTCGGTAACGACATACTGTGTCTGGAACCTTGTTGTCACCACGCCGGCGCCTGGTGTGAGTGTTGGCACAATCTTGCCTTTGCCCTTGCCGGTGCGTGACGGCAGTGCAATGAATGTTTTTCCATCTGGGTTTAAAGCAGCGCCATACATAAAGTCGTGCTGTCCGCCCACACTCGAGAATATCATTGTGCCGATGCTGTCGGCGCACACCTGACCAGTGAGGTCAACCTCTATGGCGCTATTTATAGCGATTGGGCGAGGGTTCTGACGGATAACCTGCGGGTCATTAGTGTATGCCACGTCGTAGAACTCCACATCCTCGTTATAGTCAAGGAAGTCGTACATGCGCTTAGAGCCAAGCGCCAGACTTGCCACGCTCTTGCCCGGGTGTATCTTCTTGAGACTGTTGTCTATCACACCTTCTTCTATGAGTCGCACCACACCATCAGTCATAGCCTCGGTGTGGAGGCCTAAGTGCTTGTGGTTCTTGATGCCAGCCAGCACAGCGTTGGGAATACCGCCCACGCCAATCTGCAAGGTAGCGCCATCGGGAATCTCGGCAGCAATAAAACCGCCTATCGCACTCTCGATGGGCGATGACTCGCCAAACTCCATTGCCAATGGAGGCTCATCGCAGCGCACTGCAGCGGCAATCTCGCTCTCATGAATCTTGGCTGCGCCACACAGGTACGGCATGCTGTCATTGATTTGTGCAATGATGGTCTTCGACATCTCCACTGCACTGAATGCTAAGTCGGCGCTCATGCCATAGCTACAATAGCCATCCTTGTCGGGAGGCGAGCAATTAAGGAAGGTGACATCGAGAGGCAGCTGCTTGCTACGGAAAAGGAAAGGTATCTCGCCCAAGAAGGCTGGTATCACCTCGCCGTAGCCCTGTGCCACCCACTTGCGCTGGTCACCACTGAGAAAAAGGCTCTTGGTGATGAACGAGTCCTTATACTCAGGGTTGCAAAGTGGGCACTCTCCGTAAGGCACGTTAAAGGCCGAATATACCACCACATCGCGCAGCTCGCTGGCACGACGCGCTAAGGCGCTCTGCAGCACCACGGGAATTGCCGTACTGCCCATGCAGTAGATATGGTCTCCACTCTTGACAAGGCGCACAGCCTCGTCGGCACTCATATAATTCATATAGTTGTAAGTTATTAGTTTTAAGTTATTAGCTGACCAACAAGGAACAAGCTAACGAGGCACTACCACATTGCCTTGTATGCTTGTTTCTTGTCTGCTTGTCAGCTTATTTGCTTTTTTGTAGTTCCACAAAGATTTTCAGACGCTCATCAAGCGCTTGTATGTGCCAGTCACTATTGAGTTGCGAAACACAAGCACGGATGCCTGGCTGCTTGCTGCCGGTAGTGTTGAGCGTGATAGCCGAGATGCCACACAGCAACAGGTCGTTGAGCAGTTGAGAGTCGCTCATACCCTCATAACCTATAGTGTAATAGAACCCATCGGCAAGGTCTTGGTCTCCATCTTTGTCATAGATGATATTAAAACCATGCTTCAAGAATATCTGCTTGGTAATCTTCGCGCGACGGCCATACTCACGCACCTCGTCAACAAACTTGTAGGTGCCATCAACAGCTGCCTTCATCATTGCCGACAGAGCATACTGGGCTGAGTGAGAAGTTCCCGATGAAGCGACATAAAGATAGGTGAAGATGAAGTTGTCGCCCATGCGGCCAATGCCATAGCGCTTACGCAAAGCGGGATATTCGCGATGGAACAGCTTGTTGCTGAAAGCAACTACTGCGATGCGCTCACCAGCGTAGCTGAACACCTTTGAACCCGAAATCATGAAAATGTAGTTATCGGTGTAACGTGCTACTGTTGGCTGGAATGGCGGCTCAAAAGGCACCGACTTGTCGGTACGGAAGTCCATGCACATGTAGGCATGGTCTTCAAGTACTATCATGTCATACTTGTTGGCAGTCTCGCCTATGATCTGAAGCTCTTCATCGGTGAGGCACACCCACGACGGATTGTTGGGGTTAGAATAGACGATGGCCACGATATTGCCTTTCGAGCAATAAGACTCAAGCTTGTCGCGGAGCTTAGTGCCGCGATATTCATAGATGTCAAACTGCTCATGCTTGATGCCCTGCACCGAAGCCTGCATCACATGAGGAGCGAAACCCGGATTTACATAGAGAATTGTGTCCTTGGCAGGGTCAATCTGCGAGCACTCGAGCATCAAGTTCATGCCGGCCTGCATGGAGCCTACTGTGGGCACTATGCACTCTGGAGCAATATCCACGTCAATAAATGCTTTGATAAAACGCGATGCATTCTCTTTGAGCTCTGGCAGACCGCTGATAGCGGGATAAATGCTTGCGATGCCGTTGTCGAGAGCTGCTTTTTGGGCTTCTAAACCCACCTGTCCGGGAGCCAATCCTGGCACGCCCACTTCAAGTCGCAAGAACCTCTCTCCGGCCGCCTTTTCCATCTCGGCAGCTATTGCCGCACACTGGCGAATGGTGGTCCTTGACACATCTGCCACATCTCGCTCAGCCAATATATTATCTAAAACTTGTTGTTTTAATTCTTTATCTCCGTTCGAATTTAATAAAGAATTTAAACCAGATAAGAAGTTATTACGTTTGAAATTAACATTATCTTCACTGTTTAGTTGAGCGATTGTGTTATCAACATAAGAGTTGATTTCATTGTTTCTGCAATGATTTGATAATAAAGAAGCTTTAACGTTGTTTAAAACTCTTTTATTTTCATTGTTGAAAATTTCGTGAGTATCAACATCAGCATGAGAAATGATAGAAGAAACATCTGTCATTTCGTCTTTTTGTGCTTCAGAGATAATGTAATTAGCAATAGCGCTTTCATTACCTCTAAAGTATTTTTTGTTGTTTTGTAAGAATTCTGCTAAAGATGAACCTGATTTTTGGGTTGCTTCAAGGCAAAGTTGTTGGTTTTGTTTGTAGGTTAACATTGG
>CALAVD010000513.1 GCA_937892085.1 uncultured Prevotellaceae bacterium | reverse complement strand
TGGGGCGTGGTGCCGAACTGGGCGGTTTGCTCGCGCGCCACGTCGGAGGCTATCACGATGTCGCCCAGCAGGAAGAAGTCGCCGGCGATGTTGATGTCGCGGATAATGTTGCGGTTGAGCTCAAGACTTATTCTAAACTCGCCCACACCGTCGATGCGTCCGCTGCGCTCCATGTTGCAGCGCGGGTTGTTGCCCAGGATGAACTCGGGAGTGAGGTAGCTGGCCTCGATAACCTCTATCGCCTTAACGTCATCGTGGTTAAGCTCTATAGTGCCATCGCATAGTGTGTTGTGGGCATGTCTTTCAAACTCCTCAATGCTCATCGAGAGGTACTGGTTGAGTGTAGTGATGTGGCTCTGCACGCTTTTCACTCCCTTGCTGTCGAGTTTGGCGGTTGAGGGAGTGATAGCCCTGAGCATATTTTCCATATTGGTATCGTAGAGCATGGTGCCATGCACGATGCTAACGCCAGGGAGGTGGTAGAAGGCGTTGCCGCTCACTTTCTTGCCCTTGACCATGATGTCGTTGCGGCTGTTGTCGCTGGCGTCGAGTCCCAACCCTTGGAGCATCTCAACTATAGCATGGGTATAGTGCGAGAATGTAAGTGTCACGTCGTTGCTGCGGGTGATGTAGCTGAACATGATGTTGTCCATATCGGCATAGACGCACCCGCCACCGCTCTTGCGGCGGTAATACTCGATGCCATGTTCTTTGCAATAGGCTACATTCACCTCGCTGTCGATGAGCTGGTTGCGCCCAAAAATAACAGTGGGCTTCACCCGCCACATAAAGAATATCTCGTCAATATTCTCATCGGCCTTGAGCAGATGGGCGGCATGTTCCTCCATGGCAAGATAGAAAGTGAGCCGCCTAACTATCTCATCTGGCGGTTTTAGATATTTCATGGCTCTGTTGTGCGATGTTTTTTATTGGGTTATAGCAAGGCGCAGGCCTATGTATGACTTATGCTCATCTACCAATGCATTGTCACGGAACGTGACACGGCAGTAGTCGGTAGTGTACCATGCCCAGCATCCGCCACGTGTAATGCGGGCGATACCGGTCGCGGGGCCAATGGGATTGACCTGAGGCTCGGATGGATATTGGTCGGCATACCAGTCGTAGCACAATTCCTGTACGTTGCCACTCATGTCATAGATTCCCAGCTCATTAGGTGCTTTAGTGGCAACTGGTTGCGACAATCTACCGGAATTATTGGTGTGCCATGCCACCTCGTCAACATTGTTGCTGCCTAAGTAAAGATATCCTTTACTCAAGT
>CALAVD010000512.1 GCA_937892085.1 uncultured Prevotellaceae bacterium | reverse complement strand
TCTGTTTGAATGGTTTCCCATAATTGAATTGGACGTATTTTATAGTACCCATGCACCAACACATGACGCATGCGTTCTATTGTACTCCATTCTACATCAGGATGACTATCGCGATACTCTTTAGTGAGCTTATATACAGCTTCTCCTATGATTTCAACATGCTTGACAAATCAAAAAAACACAATGGCATCTGACGCCATTTCATCAAAAGTGTGTTTGTCTTTGTTTTCAATCAGCACGTTTATGGCATCCAAAATATGGTTTAAACGCTCTAAGTCTCTAATTTCCTCTCTCATATATTAGTATTCTGTCATTGTAGGCTGAAGGCTGCGCAAATGGCAATAAACAACCGTCTTCAACTAAATCAACAGGTCTTTGAATAGCAGCCTCCAAAGCCCCTATCATACGAGAAATTGTCATTAATGAGATTCTCGCATTGTCATCATACTGCACAAGTATATCCACATCACTTTCGGGAGTCTCCTCTCCACGAGCGAAAGAACCAAACAGTCAAGCTTTCAAGACGGGTTGTGTCTTGAAATACTCGGCGATAATGGCTATCATGTCTTGTCGGCTCATGTGCAATAATTGTTTTTCTAATCTGCCTTAGCAGATTATCTATTCGCAAAGATAAACACAATTTCTCAAACTGCAATCAAAATATCCCGAAAATGTTAAGACTGTTTCATTTTTTTGAAATAACACATTAGATTGGCAACCACACAGTCTTTATATTCTCGCAAAGCTAAAACCGTGGCGACAGCCTCATGTTGATTATGCCCATTTGTCTGAACAAACATCACAGCGACAGATTTTTGAAATAAGAACATAAGGACATAACACTGATTTTAAAAAATGTTTTCAAAAATAGGGTCTTAAGTTAAAATAGTGTTTAATTTAACATTTGTAACTCAAATATATAATTAATTAACGTGCAATATGAGTCGTTGTAAACATCAAAATGATAATTTTGCAACAAAAAATCAAAACTACAAAATAACACACATTATGAGTGAATCAGTCAACATTCGCGAATTGAATGAGATTATCGCTACAAAGAGTAATTTCGTGACCGCAATCACACAAGGCATGAACCAGACCATCGTGGGCCAGAAACATCTGGTAGATTCTCTGCTGATAGCCTTGCTTGCCAATGGGCACGTGCTGCTCGAGGGCGTGCCAGGCCTCGCCAAGACTTTGGCAATCAAAACATTGTCACAACTGATAGACGCCAAATATAGCCGCATCCAGTTCACCCCCGACCTGCTACCTGCCGACGTTATAGGCACCATGGTATATAGCATCCAAAAGGAGAAATTTGAGGTAAAACGCGGTCCGGTGTTTGCCAACTTCATCCTTGCCGATGAGATAAACCGCGCACCAGCCAAGGTGCAGAGCGCATTGCTCGAAGCCATGCAGGAGCGCCAGGTGACCATCGGCGAGAACACCTTCGCCCTCGACGACCCATTCCTGG
>CALAVD010000511.1 GCA_937892085.1 uncultured Prevotellaceae bacterium | reverse complement strand
TGGAGTTACAGCCCTAACTTTTGTATATACCTGTACTTTAATGGATGGTTACAATTCACTATCCAAGTGGAAAGACGGAGGGTTCGTACGATATTCCTAACTATATTACAACCGTAGGGAAAAATGCATTCTACATATGCGAACATTTAACGTCTTTAACAATCCCTAATAGCGTTAAATATATTGAGGAGAGAGGATTCTACAAATGCACAGGCTTAACATCCGTAACTATACCAAATAGTATTGATAGTATTGGCTATCAAGCATTCTATAATTGTACAGGTTTAACCTCAGTACATATTGATGATCTTACTGCATGGTGCAAAATTAAATTTAATAATCTCAGGTCAAACCCAACAAATTATGCTCATAAACTATATTTAAACGGAGAACTCATCAAAGATTTGGTAATTCCAGAGGATATAGAAAAAATTCAGGATAATGCCTTTTATGGATGTGATAGCCTAATATCCGTTACTATTCCCAATAACGTTACAAGCATTGGAGATTATGCATTCTGTGAATGTACGAAAATAAAAGACATAACTAATTATGCGGCAACACCTCAAGCTATAAAAAGCAATGTTTGGGGATCTCTTAATAAATCATCTTGTACATTACATATCCCTGCGGCTTCCATAAACCTGTATAAAGCCGCTAATGGATGGAAAGATTTCACTAAAATAGAAGTATTGCCCAATTATGATGTAGATGTGGTAGTGTGGAATCTGACCGATAGCGTGCTGACAATTAGTGGGGCAGGAACTATGACGGATTATTCATCCACTTCAAGTATTCCATGGTACTCCTATCGTTCTTCAATCAAATCAGTAGTAATAGAAGAGGGCGTCACAAGTATTGGAGATTATGCTTTCTATGGTTGCAGCAGTCTAACCTCAGTAACCATCTCCAACAGCGTCACAAGCATTGGATATAGGGCTTTCTATAATTGCAGCAGTCTGACCTCTATCACTATCCCTGACGGAGTCACAAGCATTGGATATAGTGCTTTCTATAATTGCAGCAGTCTGACCTCTATAGATATTCCCAACAGCGTCACAAGTATTGGAGAGTGGGCTTTCTATAATTGCAGCAGTTTGACCTCTATAGATATTCCCAACAGCGTCACAAGCATTGGATATAGTGCTTTCTATAATTGCAGCAGTCTGACCTCTGTGACCATTCCAAATAGCGTCACAAGCATTGGAGAGGAGGCTTTCTCCGGTTGCAGCAGTCTTCCTGTGACGGATAACTTGCGCTACGCAGATACTTATTTGGTAGGTGCGGTAGATAAGTCATTATCCTCTTATTCAATAAAAGAAGGAACAAAATGGATTGGAAATGGAGCTTTCTCCGGTTGCAGCAGTCTGACCTCTGTCACGATTGGTAATAGCGTCACAAGTATTGGAAGTTCTGCTTTCTATGGTTGCAGCAGTCTGACCTCTGTTGAAATCCCTGAAAACGTAACAAGCATAGGTATTAGGGCATTTGCCGGATGCGATAGTCTTAAGCATGTATTTTGGAATGCTCGTTCGTGTAATAATTATTATAGTCTTGAAAATCTATTTTTTAGCAACTATGGCGATGGCGGTGAAGCTGATGTAATTTCATCTTCTAATCATATAGAGACATTTGTTTTTGGCGATAGTGTTCAACATATTCCGGGATGGTTATGCTATGGGATGTCAACATTGACCACTATTGAGATTCCCAATAGTGTCACAAGCATTGGGAATAGAACTTTCTATAATTGCAGCAGTTTGACATCTATAATCGTCAAAAGTAAAACGCCTGCTACTTTGGGATATGATGCATTCAATTCTACAAACAACTGCCCGATAAATGTGCCTATCGGTACGGTAAATGCATATAAGTCATCATGGGGCGAATATGCAAGCCGTATTGTTGCTAGTTCTGTATCCGGCACCTGTGGAGACAGTCTTACATGGACATTCAATCCCCAAGATGGTATGTTGACGATTAACGGAACTGGTGCCATGGACAATTGGACGGAATGGTATTCAGATTATGCTAAAGCCCCGTGGTATGAATTACGTTCATACATCAAATCTGTTTCTCTTCCGGAAGGTCTTACCAATATAGGGAATGATGCTTTCTTTAATTGCAGCAGTTTGACCTCCATTGAAATCCCCAACAGCGTCACAAGCATTGGGAATTATGCTTTCTATAATTGCAGCAGTCTGACCTCTATAGATATTCCCAACAGCGTCACAAGCATTGGATATAGGGCTTTCGAGGATTGCAGTTGGTTAACTTCTGTGACGATTGGTAATAACGTTACCAATATAGATGATTATGCATTCCGTAATTGCACCCGCCTAAAATCCATCTATGCATACCCGTTAGTGCCACCATACATATATAGTAGTACATTTAATAGTATTAGTTCGAGCGCGATAGTTTATGTTCCTTTTGGCTGTAGTAGTGTCTATAAAGCAGCTAACTATTGGAAAAAACTGACTATTCAAGGACCGACGATTACCTATACTCCGAAAACTACTCCTACTTCTTGTGCTATTACCTTTGATGATGTAGAGGGTACAGAGCTCCTCTCCTGTGGGGTAGAAGGAGGCGAACAAACTGATGGCCGCATATTAGAATATATCGGTTTAGAGCCTAATAGTCAGTACAAAAATATCCCTGTTGTTTTGACTGATACAGCAGGCCTGACAGAACCGGTGAATGTTTCGTTCTCTACCACCGCACTCGAACTGACGACCAAGCCGTCTCAGCCGGTATCCAGCAGTGTGGCTATTCTGCTGGCAGAGACCAATATGTCCGATGCAGAAACTTCTTGCGGATTTGAGTACAAACGCAATGACGCACCGGCGGATATGGACGGTACGAAGGTCTATTGCCCTGTGGCAAACGGTCAGATGGCGGGAAGGCTCAAAAACCTCAGGGACGATGTATATTACAAATGCCGTGCGTTCTATCAGTCGGCGGCAGGAAACATGTACTACGGCGATTGGCAGTATATCTTCACGGGCGATGTGGCGGTAGAGTTCGACCCGATTCTCTACACCTATGTGGCGACCGTTGTTAAGGAGAATGAGGCTACTATCAGCGGTTACGCCCTTGCCGGTTCGGAGGACTTCACCGAACAAGGCTTTGAGTATTGGGCGGAGGAACGAGTAGAAGGACAAAGTGACAATGTACAAGGTACAATGGGTGCTCCGCGTCGTATGCCTGCGGCTCTTAACGAGCATCACTTTGTGCAAGCAAGCGGTGTTGCTCTGCGCGTGACACTCACCAACCTTGATGCCGGAACGGTCTATAAATACCGCGTCTATGGCAAAGTGGGCGACCAGTATTACTACGGCTCGGAACAGACTTTCACCACCCAAGGCGAGTATGTTGCTCCGTCGTACCTGATTACGTTTGTGAACTGGGATGGCACAGAATTGCAGTCCACGCAGGTGGCAACAGGAACGATGCCGGAGTACAACGGAGAAATGCCTGTTCGTCCGAACGATGAGCAGTACACTTATATCTTCAAAGGCTGGACTCCTGAATTGACGGAAGTAACCGCAGATGCCGTTTATACCGCTGAATTCACTTCGGAAGAGGCTACAGCAATCAGCAACACTGCCGTTGACCAACCTCAAGCCACCAAGATTTTTCGTGATGGTCAAATCTACATTCTCCGTGGAGATAAGACCTATACTATCCATGGGCAAGAAGTGAGGTGAAATACCAAGTGACCATGTACCAAGTGAGCAAGTGGCTGAAAGGTCACTTGCTTTTGTATAAGGGAATAATCGTAAACTATGCCAGCCCCATCAGGCGTGACATACAACGTCGCGGACGAGCCGTCCACGCCCCAGCATTCGAGAGACGATCGAAAACACCGTCTCTACCATCTACTGTAACTTTTAACTTTCAACTGTAACTGTAACTTTCAACTGTAACTTTATAACTCTAAAACAGCAAATAAATTTGCAGGTTTCATATTTTATCACTACCTTTGCAGCGGATTGGTAGTGAAGCACTCTCGTGCTTCACATGAGGCACGGCACTCATAAGTATGAACGTTCGGAGACGTTCTCAACTGCCAATCAACATCGCGGACGAGCCGTCCACGCCCCAGACGGTTGCCCTGGTGGTCGAAAGCCACTCCAGGAATAATGATTAAATCGAGCACCGAGGGATCAACGGTGTCGTTGCCTTCGGGCTCCATAATGTTGTAGCTGCCTTTGTGTAGCGTTCGTGGCTGGTACCTAATGATGTCGAGGTTGTCGCCGTTGACTCGAGGCAGATAGATTTTCTTGCACTTAGCCCATCGCTCAATGGTGCTGTGAGTGGGAATCTCATCGGGTAGTGATGCGAAAAGCATGATATTCTCGCAACTTTTGAAGATGTCGGTTTTCTCGATGTGCTTGAACACGTCGATAGCTTCGGCCTTTCTTTCATCAATTGTGAGTTGTGCGACTTTAGCTTTGATAGCCTTTCTGAGCTCTTTTTTGTTCATTAAAAATCAGATGTCTTTAATTGGGAAAGCAGCTTGGTGCTTGTTGAGAGCTTTGATTGCTGCATCTATGGTGTTGTCAATGCGGTTAATAATTGTGTAGAATGCGCTCTGCCCGAAAATGTCGCGTGCGATAAACGCTTTAATCAGGCTTGAAATGATGTCTTGTGACTGATGGATGTATTGCCATCTTGCGGGCACACCTTTGTTGGCAGCATATTTCACGAAATCGTTGATGATTTGGTCGTTAGCCGGAAGGTTTCTCAGCAGCTCTTTGTAGTCATTCATCTTCTTTAGAGATGCTCTGTGAGAAGTGACGTAAGACAAAGCGTATTCTTGTATCAGTCCATTGTTGGCAACTTCAATATAGTATGGTGAGCTTTCTGTTGTATCGGCAGGCACAAACAGGTCTGGGATTATGCCCCCTCCGCCGTACACCTTTCGGCGTGTGGTTGTGTAGAAAATCTTGGACTTATCGATTTTTATGCTGTCCTTGCTGTACAACTCACCATTGCTGTAACGGTCGAGTATGTCCTTTTGATAGGCGTTCTCACCATTCTTATAAGGTTTTTGAATGCATCTTCCCGATGGAGTGTAGTAACGGGCGATGGTGAGTCGCAGCGCACTCTTGTCAGAGAGTTCAATCTGTTTCTGCACAAGTCCTTTGCCAAAGGAGCGTCGGCCCACTATCAGTCCTCGGTCATTGTCTTGTATCGCTCCAGCAAGGATTTCACTGGCGCTTGCCGAGAATTCATCGATGAGTACCGCCAATTCCTCGTCTTGGAACTGACCTTGTCCGTCGCTATAGGCTGCAGAGTCGTCGCGGCGGTATCGACCTTTAGTGCTGACGATGAGCCTGCCTTGTGGCAGGAACTCGTTGGCCATTAAAATCGCCACTTCAAGGTATCCGCCACTGTTTTCCCGCAGGTCAACTATGAATCGTTTAGCGCCTTGAGTTTTTAGTGATCTTAAAGCTTGGACAAATTCTTCGTAAGTGTTACGTCTGAATTGTGTCACCTTGACATATCCGGTTGTCTTGTCAATCATGTAGCAAGCGTTTACTGAGTTGACAGGGACGTCGCCACGCGTGATGGTGAAAGCCAATGGTGTGTTTTTACCTTCACGAATGATGCCCACTTTGACCTTCGAGCCTTTAGCTCCACGAAGTTTCTCCCTCACTTTGTTGGCATCGGTGGTGTTTCCAGTGCATGGCTCGCCTTCAATCGCGACAATTCGGTCTCCAGCAAGAAGTCCAGCCCTGTCGGATGGACCACCAGGAATGACCTCTATCACGACTATGGTGTCGTTAGATAGCTGGAACTGGACTCCTATTCCTGAGAATTTCCCGTCCATGTCTTCTTGGGTTGCAATGAGCTCGGTTGCTGAGAGGTAAGAGCTATGTGGGTCAAGGTTAGCGAGCATGGCAGGAATGGCGCCTTCCACTAAATCTTCGATGTTGACGCTGTCGTCAACATAATTCTCCTTGATGAGACTGAGAATAGTGTTGAGTTTGCGGTCTTTATCAGAATTGAACTTCGCAAAGGGGTTGGGGATGAAGAATCCCGCAAATATTCCCGCAATCACCGAGAGTGCGATCACTAAAGGAATCCATGCGCTATAATCACGTTTCTGATTCATTCTTTTACAAAAGTTGAAAACGCATTAAAAGGGAAAAGTAGTTAAAAAATAGGGTGCTTACATTTCGATTTGCACACATTCTATGCCCGCTCTTTTCATCAACTCAATGCCGTCGGTGAGTCGATAAATCTCGTTGAATACCACCTTCTTTATGCCAGCCTGAATGATGAGTTTTGCACACTCAATGCAAGGCGAAGAAGTGACATAGAGCGTTGCTCCATTGCTGCTGTTGTTGCTTTGTGCCACTTTAGTGATGGCGTTGGCCTCGGCGTGCAGCACGTAAGGCTTGGTGTGGTCGTTGTCGTCTTCGCACACATTCTCAAATCCCACTGGCGTGCCATTGTAGCCATCGGAGATTATCATTTTATCCTTAACAATAATGGCTCCCACCTGGCGTCGCTTGCAGTAGGAGTTCTCGGCCCAAATCTGCGCCATTCTCAAATATCGAGAATCAAGAATCTCTTGTTTGTCCATTATATAGAAAAGAGTTTTAAACGTTATATTTCACCGTTGGAAAATTAAATGACAAAGGTAGAAATATTAAATGAAAAAAAGCGATAAAAAGCGATAAAAAAATTTTTATTTTGTGCTTTTTCCTTTGTTTTTGTCTGAAATCACTCATTTAAGACTTTTGAAAACCTAACTTGACTCTTATAAACAGGGAATTTGAAATTAAGTATCACGCCACTCTCAAAGGTCGCGAACACGTCGTCATCGATAGGCTGTAACGTAGCGTCATACCACTTGCCGGTGAAGTTGTCGGTGAAAATGGTCTGCTTCATCTCTGCCTTTTTCATGCCGCTATGCCACATCGACTTCTTGACCTGTGCGCCATCCACATAAATCACATCGTAGCCCTGTTCAGTTTCAACGATGGCAATTGTGTAACGTCCGCCAAGCTTCAGCCATTGGTCTTCCATGTCTCGGTCGAGATAGGTCCAGTAGCCTTCGTAGGGATTCTTCGAAGCGGCGAAGTGTCGATCGAGAGCCTCACGTGTCCACTTGGTCTCAAGGTTAACGGTGGGAAATTGTTGATGGTCGTTGAATGAGAGTACAGTTCTCTCGATTGACATCATGGCACCTGGTCCCACGAAGTATCCCACATTCATGCACGGAAACCCTGTGCTTGCCTCTGCGTCGCTGGTGGTGAGGTGATAGGAGAGTACTTCTTTGAGCTGGTCTTTGCCAATTTTTACTGATATGCTGTTGTTCTCAACAGTTACGCCCAGATAGTTGTACCCCTCATCAAGATTGACGCCATCGTTGAGAGTCACTTGCTTCACGACGGTGCTATTGCCATAGTTATTAATGAGTTTGACACTCATAGTGCGGTTGTCAACACTCTCGTTGTAGAGATTTGAATTAGAGCAACTAACCGCCACCAGCCAGTAACCTCGAGAAGAGTGATTGAAAACCAGTCCACACTCAGTAGAAGATATTGACGTTGTCTTACCTTGTGAATTCGTGACTTTATAGGACTTGCCTTCTCGGTTGTGCAGGTTTGCAAACTTGATGTAATACTTAAAGCTTGTGAATGAGTCTATTGTTGTTGAATCGGTAACAATAATGTTGTTGTAACCAGAGTTGTTGAGTTGCAAAAAGTCGCCATTTACCGTTGCCACTCGATTATTGTTGATGCTCTCGAAATTGTTGTATTTGGTGTTATAGATGGTGAATGCCCTTGCTTGTAGCAAAGAGGTAAACACTAATGATATGAGTAGTAGTTTCTTCATGAGAAGTCAGTATTTTTCATCCAAAAGTAGTGTATTTCCATGAAAAATGGAAATAAAAAATGATTTTTTTGGTAAAAATCACTTAAAATATAAGTATTATTCGTAACTTTGCCGCTGTTTTCTAAAAAATGAGTACATTTGTTTCAATAATAATAAGCTGTCTGTCGGTCGGAATAATCCTTTCGGCACCAATGGGTCCTATTGGTATCTTGGTTATACAACGTACCATGGAAAAAGGCCGCAAGAGTGGTCTATATACAGGGGTAGGTGCTGCTTTGTCCGACTTGTTTTATTGCTTGCTTGCTGGTTTGGGCTTGGCATTCGTTACCGATTTCATTGACCAGCATCGCGACTTGTTTCAGATAGCTGGGAGCATAATTCTTATAGTCTTCGGAGTCTTCATGATGCTGCGCAGTCCTGTGAAGGGTATCAAGCATGAGGACGGAAAGAAAGTGAACTTTACCCAAGATGCTATTACTGGTTTTGTGTTCACTTTGTCTAATCCGTTGATTATCTTCTTAATATTTCCATTATTCGCCCGTTTTACCTTCCCATCGGCTGAATATAGATTCTATCATATAATATTAGGTTACGTTTTCATCGTTTTAGGTGCCTTGTTGTGGTGGTTTGGAATTACTTATGTAGTTGATAAGCTTCGCGCGAAGTTTAATATCAATAGCATGTGGCTTATCAACAAGATTATGGGTGGTATTATTCTGATGGTAGGTGTTTTCGGTCTTGTTCAAGGACTGTTGTCTTACTTCCATGTGATTTCGTGATGAGTACTAAGGAATTGCTGGTTAAGAGGCTTCCCGAGTTGGATAGAATGCCTCTGTCGCAAGTCTCTCAATATCTCGATGCAAATGTTGAGCATGAGGTTGTTGAATGTGTAAATTGGGCAGAAGAATTTCCGTATAAACCGTTTTGCTCGTTTGTTGTAGCTGTTTCTGCTACACGGCTTTATGTGTTTTATTCTGTTATTAGTAAAGACTTGCGTGCTGTGCACATCGCAGACTTGAGTCCTGTTGCCGAGGATAGCTGTGTGGAGTTCTTCATGCAAGTGCCGGGTCAAGATGAGTATTGGAATTTTGAATTCAATTGCATTGGTACGTTAAATGCCAGCCACCGTGTGGAGCGTGCTCATCCCACGCGTCTGACCGCAACTGAGCTGTCGTTGATTGACCGTTATTCATCATGTGGCAAAGAAGCTATTGCCGAACAAGACGGCACATTTTGTTGGGATCTTGTGGTTTCGATTCCACTACAACTGATTGGAATGGATGTTAATAATATGCCCGATTTTTTGATGGGAAACTTCTACAAGTGCGGTAGCAAGACAAAGCATCCGCATTATGTGTCGTGGAGCGCTATCGACAGTGAGCGTCCCGATTTCCACCGTCCTGACTGCTTCGGTAAGTTATGGTTGCGCGCTCCTGAACCAGAGTGCTCAACAACGCTCACACACGTCCACCAAAGCAAACAACCTTCTCAACCTAAAGGGTTGAAAAAGTTGCTGCTCAAGATATTTGGGAAGTAGATATCTCTATTAGTGATTGATAATGTACTGCGAGCTGATTGACTCGTGGTCGTTGATACGCTGAATAGTCTCAGCAATCAATCCTGCTACAGATACCTTTTTCACCTTTTCGCTGCGACTGGTGTCGTAGTTGATTGAGTCGGAAATCACAACTTCTGTGAGGAAGCTTTTGTTGATGCGCTCGGTTGCCGGGTCGCTCATAACGCCGTGTGAAGCGATTGCTCTCACCGACTTGGCGCCATTTTTCATCATCACCTCGGCTGCAGTGCAGATGGTCCCTGCGGTGTCGATCATGTCATCTACAAGAATCACGTTTTTGTCTTTTACATCGCCAATAATGGTCATTTTCTCAACTACATTGGCGCGAGCACGCTGCTTGTGGCACAGTGCCATGGGCACCTTATAGTGCTTGGCATACTCAAGAACGCGTTTTGCACCGCCTACATCAGGGGATGCAAATACCATGTCTTTGAGTTTGAGGCTGTCTATGTAAGGCACAAACACCGAAGATGCGTAGAGGTGATTGAGCGGAAGGTTGAAGAAGCCTTGAATCTGGTCGGCATGGAGGTCCATGGTGATGATGCTGTCAACACCAGCACTGGTGAGCATACCTGCCACCAACTTTGCTGCGATTGATACACGTGGACGGTCCTTGCGGTCCTGTCGTGCCCAACCAAAGTAAGGAATCACTGCTGCCACCGACTTTGCCGAAGCACGCTTTGCGGCATCAATCATGAGCAGAAGCTCCATGAGATTGTCGGTAGGTGGGAACATCGACTGGACGAGGTAAATTTCGTCGCCTCGCACCGATTCTTCGTATGACACTTGAAACTCCCCGTCGGCAAACTCGTTAACCAGCATTTCACCAACTTCAATACCGAGTTTCTTCGCTATCTCATCGGCAAGATATCTTGAATATCTGCCAGAAAAAATTTTGAAAGGTTTTTCGCTCATAATAACGAAGGTCTAAAATCTAAGTGCAAAATTACAACAAAAAGTGTTTATTATTATCATTATTATGAAAATATTTTCAACAAAATCACATTAGTTTGATAATCATTGCGTTGTGGCGTGCGATGGTAATATTGTCGGGAATGTCGGGGTCGATGGTGAGAATCATCTCGCTGTCAGTGAGCAACTCCCTGGCATGATAGGTGCCTGGGGTTAAGTGCATTGTGTCGAATGCGTGCTTAGGGGTGTGAAGGTTTATCCTTTCGTCTTGATCGCCGAAGTTGGCGATTATCAGCAGATAGTCATTGCCATAATGACGGTAATAGGCATAAACTTTGTCGAAGTTCAAGGAATTGTAGTTGACGTACATGAGGTCGTAGAACTCACCTCGAGCAAGGGCTTTCTCTTTGTTGCAAAGGCGAAGTAGCTTTTTATAGAACTGTCGCAGCTGTCGCTCGGGCTTAGTGAGTTTGCTGGTGTCGCACTTGCCACCGTTGTACCATCGCCGCAGCGTGGGGATGCTCCAGTAGTCGAAGATAGTGGTGCGCCCGTCTTGTCCGCTAAACCCTTCGGAATCGAG
>CALAVD010000510.1 GCA_937892085.1 uncultured Prevotellaceae bacterium | reverse complement strand
TACCATGTCGTGAAACGGCTTATCAATAAGCCAGTTAAATATCTTGACCTATGTGCCGCACCTGGCGGCAAAACAACTGCCGCTCTGCAAGCCCTGCCGCAAGGGAGCGTGGTCGTCGCCAATGAGATAGTAACGCCTCGAGCACAAGTGTTGCGAGAAAACGTTATCAAATGGGGTGCCGAGAACTGCATCGTTACCAACGACTCGCCAAAGACACTTGGAACGCTCGAAAACGCCTTCGACGTTATCGCTGCCGATGTGCCATGCAGCGGTGAGGGCATGTTCCGAAAAGACGACGAGGCTGTCGCGCAATGGTCACCGCAATTAGTGACACAATGCGCGGCTCGTCAACGCGAGATACTACGTGACATCTGGCCCGCACTCAAGCCCGGAGGACTGCTCATCTACAGCACATGCACCTACAACCTCGACGAAAATGAGCATATCGCTCAATACATTGCTAATGAATTGGGAGCAAGCTTTGTGGAACTGACACTCGAGAAGGCTTGGAACATCACCGGCGACCTCTCAAGTAATGCACAATGCACAATGCACAATGCACAATGGGCTGCACAGCCCGGCAATAGCATTCCCTGCTACCGCTTCATCCCCCACAAAATTCGAGGCGAAGGGCTGTTCTTGTGTATCTTGAGAAAAAATGCACAAGGCTCAATGTACAATGCACAATTTTATCAGTCAAAAAACAAGAAGCAGAACTCCACTTCAAAGATTTCAAAAGTGGCAACATCTTGGCTTAGAGGAGACTATGAATTTAACGAGGTGAGCGGCATCATCTACGCCACAAGCAAGAACCTTCCACATTCCATGTTCCACCTTCAGCCCTCCACATTGCACATTATAAAAGGTTTGGGCATCGAGATTGGCACAATGAAAGGTAATAAGCTCATCCCCTCTCACCAGCTCGCCATGTCGCCACAGCTCCAAGAAGACGTTTTCGAAAAATGCAATGTAGATTACCACACCGCTATCGCCTATCTGCGAGGAGAATCGATAACCATCAACGCACCAAAAGGATTTGTCATAATCACATATCAAAATGTAAAACTTGGTTTCGTCAACAACCTTGGAAACCGTGCCAACAACCTCTACCCCAAGAACTGGAGAATCTTGAGTTCCCACATCCCCGACAACCCCATCTCAATAATCGGTTGATACTCCTCGGGGCGGTCAAGGGTCAGACGAATTCAGACCGAGTCAGACAAAGTCGAACACAACCGTAACAATCAAACAAAAAACTGAAAAAAACACCATTTCATTGAAAAAAATGGGTGTTTATCAAAGTTTTTTCTTATTTTTGTAAGTTAATTTAGACTTATCAGCGCCATGAGGATTTATGCCGTGAGCATAAGTTACAATGGTTTAACAAGTTAACTTGAGCAAAACGGTTGGACATAGGATTTGGAATGTGCTGAAGTGGATTCTCGGCATACTGGTGGTGCTTATCATAGCACTGCCCTTCCTGTTGTATATCCCCTGGGTGCAGAACAAGGCTAAAGACATCGCATGCCACTATGTGAAAGAGAAGACTGGCATGGACATGAGCATAGGCAGAATTCTCGTCAAGTTCCCACTTGACATTTCTATCGACGACATGGCACTAATCGACGAGTTTGGCGACACAATGGTGGTAGCAAAGAAATTCACTGCCGATGTGGCTGTTAAACCATTGCTTGATAAGCGCTTTGAGATTGACGAGGCCGAGTTGGAGGATGGCAAATACCGCCTTATCAGCAATGATGCATCCTTGCTGCTGCGTGCCGATGTGAAACACTGCAAGTTAACAGGCAGTAAGATTGATCTCGACAATCACAAAATCAACATCCTTGATGGTGAGTTAACGGGTGGCAATGTGCAGCTTGCACTATATCCTCACAAATCTTACCAAGACAACGACACCACTAAGTCGGAGCCGTGGAGAATCGAAGCCCGCCGCCTCGTCCTCAACGACGTGGATTACTCCATGCTCATGGAACCCACCATCCACGAGATGAAGGCGCACATTGCCAGGGCAGAGCTAAGAGACGGATGCGTAGATACCGGCCGGCACACCGTGGACGCCAAGTCGCTGAAAGTGGACAGCATCCACTGCAAATATATCTATCCAAACGAGAAAATGGCGGCAGCCTACGAAAAGCATTACCCCGCTCCGCCCAAGATAGAAGACCCCAGCGACACCCTTCCATGGACCGTGCGCGGCGACACCATAACCCCCAGAGGCGGTCACGCCACCTATGCCGAGAAAGGGAA
>CALAVD010000509.1 GCA_937892085.1 uncultured Prevotellaceae bacterium | reverse complement strand
GAGACACGTGGAACGACCTTCCACCTTCTACCTCTAAACTATGAACTCTAAACTATGAACTCTACAAAACTGTGGACGCTATAACACAAAAATCTACGCTCATCACAGGCAAGAAAGTGCAACTGTGGATTGACCTGTTCTTTTGCCTCGTGCTGCTGCCGGTGATGATTTACCTGCTACCAATCGAACGGTGGTTCCAGAGCAACACGCTCTTCGTGTGCCTGCTGGTGGCGTGGCTCTACACGGTATATTTTGTGAATCGCATTTTCACCGTGCCGTCGCTGTTCCTCAACCGCAAGCGCATCGTGTGGGCGGTGGTGGTGATTGTGGCGATGATTGTTATCACCTATCTGCTCACACGCTATAAGATGGAACTCCCGTGGCAGAACCAGTCTCGACCGGGCGGCGACCCACCACGGCAACCCATGTCACCGGCACGGTTGCGTCTTCACCAGCAAGCAGTGTGGTTCCTCTTTGTGATTGTGATGACCTTCAGTAGCGCGATAGGGCTACTCGGAGAACTCTACCGCCAGCGTGCGCGCCGTCAAGAGCTGGAAGCCGCAAAGAACAAAGCCGAGCTCTCGCTCTACAAGGCACAAATCGACCCTCACTTCCTGTTTAACACCCTCAACACCCTCTACAGCATGGTGGTGACGCAGAGTCCCAAGACCGAGGACGCCTTCATGCAGTTTATCGACATCACGCGCTACATCTATAACAACGCTAACCAAGAGAGCGTGGCGGTTGCCGACGAGGCGCAATACCTGCAACAATACATCGACTTGCAACGCAACCGCCTGAACGAGTGCACAAGAGTGAATTTCAGCTACAGCAACGACGACAAGCATCCAGGGCTCACCATCGCCCCCATGCTGCTCATCACCTTTGTGGAGAATGCCTTGAAATATGGCGTTAGTGCCAGCATCGACACTGTCATCGACATCAATATGCGAGTTGCCGATGGAGTGCTCACACTCACTACCGACAACCCCATTCGCACCCGCCCCGACGGGAGCAGCCGTCAGGGCATAGGCATCGAGAACAGCCGCAAGCGATTAGACCTGATTTACGGCAACGGCTACAGCCTCGACATCAACGAGACCGACGAACAGTTTGACTTAAAACTCACCATAAATCTGAAGCCATGAAATGCGTAGCAATCGACGATGAACCAATGGCACTGGAAGTGATAAAAAACTTCTGTCAAAGGATGGAGGGCATGGAGCTCGACACCTTTACCAATCCACTTGTGGGAATCGAACACGTGAAGCGCATCCACCCCGATCTGCTCTTCCTTGACGTTAAGATGGGAGAAGTGAGCGGCTTGAACCTCGCCAAAGAGATTCCGCAAGGCACCTTCCTGGTTTTTACCACTGCCTACGCGCAATATGCCGTGGACGGTTTCGACCTCAACGCTGTTGATTTTCTCCACAAACCATTCTCTTTCAGTCGTTTTGAGAAAGCCGTCAACAAAGTGCAGCACGCCATACGTCTTGTGAACTATAGCGCCGCGCCACCGCTCGAGGGTCAGGAAATCACCGTCAAGGTGGAGTACAAGAACGTGACCGTTCAGCTCAGTTCTATCCTTTATATCCAGGCGATGGACAACTATGTGAAAATTTACACCGTAGATAGCCGCCCTGTCATCACCCAGATGAGCATGAAGTCGCTAGAGGCAATGTTGCCCGAGAACGAGTTTGTACGGGTTCACAAGAGCTACATTGTGCCTCGTCACCGCATTGAGAGCTACTCACGCACCCAGCTCACCCTAACGGGCGGCACAGAAATCCCCATAGGCCGCGCATATTCCGACAAATTAGGACAACCTCAATAACCATATAAAAATTATGCAAATCTAAAGTTGAACTACGGATTTACATAAACATCGCCCCCATTTTATGGTAAAAATTATGTAAATCTATAGTTGAACCACAGATTTGCATAAAAATATTTGCTTTTTTATGAAATAGCATGTATATTTGCAGTCAAACTTTAGATTTTAAAAAAATATGGAGTTAAAGTACATCGAACGTTCCATCACAAAGCAAATAATCGAGGCCTCCAAATATTTCCCTGTTATAGTTATTACAGGTCCTCGTCAGTCGGGTAAAACAACCCTTATCTCACATATTTTTAGGGATTTCCCCTTGTTTTCCCTAGAAAATTTAGATATTCGCCAACTGGCAACAGAAGATCCGAAATTCTTTCTGAGTCAGTCAACGAAGGGCATGATAATAGACGAGGCGCAAAATGTGCCAGGTCTTTTTTCTTATATACAAGGCATTGTGGACAATGACCCAAGCAGAAAGTTCATACTTTCAGGAAGCTCTAATTTTGCTTTGCTCAAATCAGTAACTCAGTCACTTGCAGGAAGAGCAGCCATCTTTAACCTATTACCTTTCTCACTTGACGAACTCTCAGGGCGCATATATGGACGAAGTGTCGATGAACTGTTGTACAATGGTTTCTATCCTCGCATTTTTAGTGATAACGTACCTTCACATCTGCTGTATTCCAATTATATCGAGACCTACCTCAAAAAAGATGTTCGCGACTTACTCAAGGTAAAAGACTTAATGCAATTCAACACATTCTTAAAACTCTGTGCAGGACGAATTGGTTCTATTTTCAATGCATCTCAGCTTTCAACAGAGGTTGGTGTCAGTCTAAGCACAATAAAATCATGGCTCTCAATTCTAGAAGCTTCTTATATCGTCACATTGCTACCACCATACTTTAGCAACACAAAAAAACGATTAATAAAAAGTCCAAAGTTATATTTTTGCGACACAGGACTAGCATGCCGATTACTTGACATCAATAGTTCTAAAGAATTGTCATTCAACAAAATGCGTGGACCCATTTTTGAAAATGCCGTTGTATTGGAAACAATTAAATATTATCTGAATAATGGCAAAGACGTGTCTAACCTTTTCTTCTATAGAGACTCAAACCAAAATGAAATTGACTTAATTATAAGCCACGGAACTTCTGAATTTTCGGGAGTAGAAATAAAATCGGCTGCTACATTCAACACGTCATTTTATAAAGCACTAACAAAAATGGAACTTTTCATTAATGCTGGCGTTCGTAGTAGAGCTGTTGTTTATAATGGAGATTTTGAGAATACCAATTCTGATATTCAAATCATTAACTTCAAGAATTACAATTCATGGATTAAATCAATTGTTCAACAATAGACATTCACATAATCATCATTACCACTATGACACCATTAGAGATAAGAAACAACCTGCTTGGAGAAAAACTTGTGAAAAACCTGAAACGCCGCAACATCGAGGCTTTCTACTGCCCCACGTCACAAGAGGCGGTGAGCAAGGTGATGGAACTCATTGCCGACGGCAGCAGCGTCACTTGGGGTGGCTCGATGACAGTGCGCGACATGGGGATTCCTAAGGCACTGAAAGAACGTGGCACGCTCGAGGTGCTTGACCGTGACGTGGTTGACGACCCGCAGGAGAAGCAGCAGATATACCTGCGTGCCTTCAGCGCCGACGTGTTCTTGAGCAGTGCCAACGCCCTCAGCGAAGACGGCGTTATCGTCAATATCGACGGCAACGGCAACCGCGTGGCTGCCATCTCATGGGGACCCAAGAAGGTGATTTTCATCATTGGTCTCAACAAGGTGGCACCAACCGTAGAGGCAGCCATCGCACGCGCTCGCAGCACGGCATCGCCCATTAATGCCCAGCGCTTCGACATTGCCACTCCGTGCCATGTCGATGGCATGTGCCACAACTGCAACAGCCCCGAGAGCATCTGCAGCTACGTCCACCTGCTGCGCAACAGCCGCAACCAGGGTCGCCACACAGTAGTGCTCGTGGGCGAAGATTTTGGGTATTAAAACTACACTCAAGTTGTAATAACCATTTTTATAGCACACGAATTAAACTAATATAAACTAACAAAAAGAGCCTTTACAGGCTCTTTTTCGTTGTAATTCGTTAAATTAGTGTGGTTTAAATCACTGAAGTCACTTCTTTGCGGTGGCTCTACGTTTTCGGCCCTTGCTGGCGTTAGCATCGTCGCCCACGATGGCGCGGCAGTCCTCAAGAGTGAGCTTCGCTGAGTCATATTTCTTAGGAATCTTGAAATTCTGTTTCTTATACACGATGTAGGGACCGAAGCGGCCGTTTACCACCTGCATCTCGGGCTCCTCGTCAAAGGTTATCATCACCTTCTTAGCCTCGCTATTGCGCTTATCAACGATGAGCTGTGCCGCCTCGTCGATAGTGATGCTGTAAGGCGACATATCCTTAGGCACCGACACAAACTTGCCGTTGTGCTTGATGTAAGGACCATATTTGCCAATGGCTACCGACACCTCTTCGCCTTCGAAAGTGCCTAATGTGCGTGGCATCTCAAAGAGCTTCAATGCCTCCTCAAGGGTGATAGTCGCTACACTCTGGTCTTTTTGGAGCGAAGCGAAGCGGGGCTTCTCTTTGTCGTCGGTGCTGCCAAGCTGCACCAGTGGTCCGTAGCGGCCAATCTTCACCGACACGGGTTTGCCAGTAGCAGGGTCGTTACCGAGGACGCGCTCTCCCACCTTGTGCTCGAGGCGCATCGACGACACCTTCTCAATCTCAGGGTGGAAGTCCTTGTAGAACGCCTTAATCTCGTCATTCCACTTCTTCTTGCCCTCGGCAATCTCGTCAAACTCGGTCTCCACCTTAGCAGTGAAGTTGTAGTCCAGAATCTGCGGGAAGAACTTGGTGAGGAAGTCATTTACTACCATGCCCACATCGGTGGGTATGAGTTTGCCCTTCTCACTGCCCACGATTTCGTTCTTAGCCTTAGTAGTGATTTTGCCACCCTTGAGGGTGATTTGCTCAAAGCTGCGCTTGACGCCTTTGCTCTCGCCCTTGACAACATAGTCGCGGGCCTGAATGGTAGAGATAGTGGGAGCATAGGTCGAGGGACGGCCAATGCCCAGCTCCTCGAGGCGTTTCACGAGCATAGCTTCGCTGTAGCGGTTGGGTTGCTGAGTGAAGCGCTGGGTGGCAACCACTTCTTTGCCAGTGAGCACATCCCCCACCTTGAGAGGTGGAAGCATGTTGAACTCGTGAGATGCAACCTCCTCGTCCTCGTTGGTCTCAATATACACCTTGAGGAAACCGTCAAACTTCACTACCTCGCCACTTGCCATGAAATACTCTTGACGACCGTTGATATTGATGTCAACCTGAGTCTTCTCGACTTGAGCATCGGCCATTTGCGAGGCTATGGTGCGCTTCCAAATCAAGTTGTAGAGTTTCTTCTCTTGAGCGGTGCCGCTGAAGATCGGAAGAGCGTCATGT
>CALAVD010000508.1 GCA_937892085.1 uncultured Prevotellaceae bacterium | reverse complement strand
TATAAAAACATTTTATATTCATTAATTTCATATTTTATATTTTCTTTACATTTAGGACATATAATATATTTTGACTTTATTTTTGATTTATTATTATCTATATTATCTTTTGAATCTAAAACTATTATTTTCATCATATCTTTTTCTTCTTTTCCGATGATTTCTGATATTTTTAAATCTTCATTTTCGAGAGACTCTATATCAATTGAACCGGTTTCGGAACCGGTTTCGGAACCGGATTTGGAGACGGATTCGGAATATGATTCGGAATGGGCAGAGGCGGTATCTGCTGCAGCCCCCGAAACCGCAGTTCCAGTCCTGCCTGATACTTACTATTTTCCCTATTATAGTGGAGGCAGCATTGGAGAAGAAATGGCAAACCTCATCTCTGACGACGGATTTGCCGGAACTATGGATGGCATGACTTTGCAGGAGCAATTCCGAGACAGGAGTGCAATTTCGATGGGTCGCCTTCTTCAAGTGAAAGATACAGATGAAGGATATAATTATCAGTTCTTCTTCAATCGTGAAGACGGGCGACTATCGGGCATCGCTTTGAGTCACTACGTTGATGATCCTTTGGCAGAATGTCAAACCATCGACGAGCAATTGGGAACCAGCGACTCTGACCGCATGGTGATTATGCCAAATGGTGCAATGGTAAGTCCGGGTTATACTGGAGGCAAAGTTTATATTTACTACTTTTATTCTTGCGCTCCTGATCCGAATCCTGCACCTCGTCGATAATATTTGAGATTAACTATAATTTAATCGGTCATTATAGTTCATAATTGAGCTTTAATGACCGATTTTCGTTGTGCTTGTTGTTTGCTTTATGTTGAATTGTCTCAGCCAGATGGCGGTTTGCGCGGCGCTGCGGGTGGTGAGGAAGGCTACGAAGGCGATCCATAGGGCGTGGTTGCCTAAGGTGGTGGGGAGGGAGAAGTAGAGGATAAAGAACAGGGCGCAGGCTGTGGCGACCGAGATGAGCATGCCGCGAGTGGCGGTGACGCCAATGAAGATGCCGTCCCACACAAAAGCCGCCATGCTCACGGCTGGCACTATGGCGCACCACCAGTGGTAGCGCATGGCTTCGTCAACCACCTCGCTCTGGCTCGTGAACATGTTGAAAATGGCGCGGGGGAAGAGAGAGTAGGCAATAACGAAGAGTGCAGTTGTGGCGATGCCCCACACAAATAGCCATCGCACGCATCGGTGCATATTGCTGTGGTCGCGTGCTCCGTAATACTTGCCCGCCACCGCTTCGCCAGCAAAGGCGATGCCGTCCATGAAGTAGCTGAAGAGGTGGAACAGCTGCTGCATCATAGTGTTCACCGCAAGCACCATATCGCCACTGAGCGCTCCTGCGCGGATGAAGAACATGTTCACGGCGAGCATGAAGATGCATCGCACGAAGATGTCGCTATTGACCTTGAAGAAGCGGCCACTGCCCTTGAAGTTTAATGCTTTTTTCACACTCAGGTCGTGGGCTATGGCCCTAAAGCGGTGACGCACGCACCAGCAAGCATAAATTGCTCCCGCCCACACCGAGATGAGCGTACCCACAGCAATGCCCATGAAGCCCATGCCGAGCCAATAGACGGCAATCAGGCTCACCACCATGTTGAGAACGTTCACGCCAATGGAGATGAGCATGGGGCTAACGGAGTCTTGCATACCCAGCAGCCAGCCCTTTATCGACATGGTGAGCAGCACTGCCGGAGCGCCCCACACCACTATGGTGAAATAGGTGGAAGCAAGAGCCGATACCTCGGGACCAGGAGCCATTATCCACAGCAAGAGCCACAGTATGGGCACTTGCAGCGCCACCATTGCGATGCCCGCCACAAGAGCTATCGCGCTTGAGCGCTGAAGGGTGTCAACTTGGTCGTGGTGTGACCCGCTGCCATAGGCTTGTGCGGTGAGTCCCGAAGTGCCCATGCGCAGGAATCCGAAGTTCCAGTACAGCACGTTCATCATCATGGCACCCACTGCCACGGCTCCAATGAACTGCGGAGCCCCTAAATGCCCTGCTATTCCAGTGTCGAGCAGTCCCAGCAATGGTTCGGCAATATTGGCGACTATCGCTGGCAGCGATATCGCCATTATCTCCCTATTTATCTTCGACCGTCTCATCGTTTTTCAAAAACGCTGCAAAATAACGAAAAAAAACTGACATCTTATAACTGCCAACTGAAAACTTTTTTCTAACTTTGCGGGCAATAAATAAAAATAAAAGAGAAACTATTACAAGAGAAACTATGAAACTTTTGAGATATTTAGCGATAGCGTTATTTGCGTTTACGATGGTTGCTTGTGGTGATGACGAGCCCAAGAGCGATTTTACTCGTGAGTTCAACATGATTTATCCTCAGCATGCTGCCGGCCACAAAATGATTAGCAAAATTGAGAAAGAGGATGCCAAAGGCACCACAATTGTGGCTACGGCAAGCTACGATGGCGACCACCTCAAGAGCGTGAAGGTGGTGACTAAATATGGTACTGGTGGTGGTAATGAGGAAACCATAACCTTCGATTATACTAATGGAGCAATAATCTGCGACAAAAGTATCCAGGACGTGACCTACACATTTGAGGTTAACAGCTTGGGCGCCATCACGAGTCTGAAAAATGTGTCAACAGGTCGCACTTCGGCAGCATTGCAATACAACTACGGCAACGAGCTTGAATTGGCTCAGATTTCTACCCCCTCTTCCAGCGATGTGACAAAGGTTGCGTGGCTCAACGGCAACCTCATGCAGTGGGAGAGCACTGGCGTGAACAAGAAGGACAGCGTGGTCTAT
Organism: uncultured Prevotellaceae bacterium; assembly: GCA_937892085.1. Taxonomy (GTDB): domain Bacteria; phylum Bacteroidota; class Bacteroidia; order Bacteroidales; family Muribaculaceae; genus Sodaliphilus. The sequence continues at coordinate 2,135 of CALAVD010000508.1, read as the reverse complement.
GAGTATGGCACTGAAGCTCCCATAAACAGGGGCGGTATTGACGTGATAGGCAACGAGTCGTTCACCTTCACCACTTTTGTGTGTGCGATCATGCGCAATGCGGGCCTCTTTGGTGCTACCAGCGCCTACCTGCCCACTGTAATCAAGAAGGATTATGACTACACTCAGGTCGATGAGACCACCCAAGCCGGTTCGTTGCAACTGAGGCGTTACAACATCACCTACACCCTTGATGCCGAAGGCTATGTGACTGGCTACACCACCAACGAGACACCAAAATACACGGTGAAAATAACTTATAAGTAAGTGTTTAGTACACGACAAAAAGTTGAAAAATTTAACTATAATTAACTAATTATCAAATAGTTAACTATTGTATAAGCCCTTGGAAATTAGTAACTTTGTAAAGAAAAACTTCCTATTTTTCAGATGAAAAAAGCTACTAATTCCAAGAACAGGGGCAAAATTAACAAAATTTTTCCAATCATGCAAGAGCATTTAGGCAAATCTATGAACATGGCGCGCATCAAATTGATGGCGTTGCTGCTCGAGGCCCTGGTCAAGGCGCAGACGGTGAACCTGGTCAGGCTGGCCAACGCGATGCCAACCGCAGTGGACAAGGAGTCGAACATGCGCCGGCTGCAGAGATTCCTTGCATGCTATATGCTTGACTTTGACCTGATAGCACGCATGATATTCTCGCTGCTGCCCGTAAAACAGGGACTGGTGCTGACGATGGACCGCACCAACTGGAAGTACGGCAAGACCGACATCAACGTCCTGCTGCTTGGCGTGACCTACAAGAACGTGGCCTTCCCCCTGCTGTTCAGCCTTTTGCCCAAGCGTGGGAACAGCAGCACCGCCGAGCGTATTGAGATCATCGAGCGTTTCATCAGGCTCTTCGGCAAGGACTGCATAGACTGCCTGGTGGCCGACCGCGAGTTCGTGGGGCAGCAATGGACTGGCTATCTCAACGGCAAAGGCATCCGCTACTACCTGCGCATCAGGCAGAACTTCTGGTTGCAGAAGCCGAATAGCGGAAAGCAAATCAAGGCATTCTGGCTCTTCAACGACCTGAAGCTGGGTGAGCAGAAGTTCCTGCACAAACTCTATCTGCTCAAAGGCGAATACGTTTACCTGGCAGGAGCAAAACTCAAGAATTCGGACGGCGTGCCCGAGTTGCAGATACTGATATGCTACAGCAGGCCACAGGAAGCCGTGGACACCTACAAACTGCGCTGGCAGATTGAGACGCTGAACCGCTGCCTGAAGACGGCGGGGTTCAACCTCGAGGACACACATCTCACTCATCTGGAAAGGATTGAGCGGCTGCTGGCCGTGGTGTGCATCGCCGTTGTCTGGGCATACCTCGTGGGCGACCATCGAGACCAGTGCGTCAAGCCGATACGCATTTTGAAGAATGGACGAAGAGCCATGTCGGTGGTCAGATACGGACTCATGGAGATTGAGAGCGTACTGCAAAGACCTCGATACAAGGACAAATCAAACATCTTTAATTTTTTGTCATGTACTTAATCCATTGACAATATACCCAATAGTTCACGATGCAGGAACCAAACCATTAAAAAGCATTATCTCTCCTGTATTTGACTTCTTATCAAGCGTTATTTTAATGGCAAAGTCACGTTTGTTGTTTATATAGTCATAACCTGTACTATCATTTGTTATATGAAATACGCTGGACTCTTCTAATTGATTTTGAACTTTTTCGGATGGAACAGACCGAAAACGAACAACAATAGTGTCAGCAAAATCCCCAAATAGTGTATACCCGCTTGACTTATAATTGATAACATCAAAATCCGGCAAACGGAATCCTGTTAATTTTTCAATTTTCATAGAACTATTAATCGCCTCCTCTCTAGATGCGATATCTGGATCATGGTTATATGATAAATAAATGCCTCTCAGCAGCCAGCCCACGAAAAGTATTATTACAAATAGAATACTTATTATGCATCCACAGCTGAATTTACTTGTTTTTTTTATGTTGTTCCTTTGGGACGATATCTTGTCTGTCATATTTTTGAACTTTCTTGTTTTACCTTAATTCCGCAGTACTTTAGTTTAACAAACTTTATAACATCCTGAGCAACAAAATGTTGCCCAGGATT
>CALAVD010000507.1 GCA_937892085.1 uncultured Prevotellaceae bacterium | reverse complement strand
CTTCCGATCTCTGCTTTTCATCAACCGCATATATCCTGTGGTCAGCTTTATTGTCAAAAAGATAAAATACAGGAAGAATAAATCAGATAATAACGAATAAAGTATCATTTATAATAATCAACTAACTTTTTAAAAAATGAGAAAAAACATTGTAGCGGGCAACTGGAAAATGAACACCACAGTTCCCGAAGGCGTAGAACTGGCTAAAGCAGTTAACGAGGCAGTGGCTAATGCCAGCGACCTCAAGTGTGACGTAATGATTGGCGTGCCTTTCACTCACCTTACAGCAGTGGCTCAAGTTATCGACATCAACAAGGTGGGACTCGCTGCCGAGAATTGCGCCGACCACAACAGCGGCGCCTACACCGGTGAAGTGTCGGCTCCAATGGTGGCTTCGACTGGCGCCAACTATGTGATTCTCGGCCACAGCGAGCGTCGCGGCTATTACAACGAGAGCAACGAGATGCTGAAGACTAAAGTCGATCTCGCTCTTGAGGCAGGACTGAAAGTAATCTTCTGCTGCGGCGAGAGCCTTGAGGAGAGAGAAGCAGGAAAGGTTGAAGACGTGATCAAAGCCGAAATTAGCGAATCGCTGTTCCACCTCACTCCTGAGCAGTGGGCCACTATCGTGATTGCCTACGAACCTATCTGGGCGATTGGCACAGGCAAAACAGCCACCAGCGACCAAGCCGAGGAGGTTCACGCTTTCATCCGTGGTCTCGTAGCCGAGAAATATGGCAAGCAGCTTGCCGACGACACAACAATCCTTTACGGTGGTAGCTGCAAGCCAAGCAACGCTCCTGAGCTGTTCGCTAAGCCCGACATCGACGGTGGCCTTATAGGTGGCGCATCACTCAAAGCCACCGATTTCATGGGCATCGTTACTGCATTTTAAACTTTATAGCTGACGAGCTAACGAGGCAAGTGTCATAATTACTATTGTCTTGTCAGCTTGTTCCTCGTTAGCTTGTCAGCTAAGATCTTAAGACATGATTTACCCGAGCAACTTTGAGTCAAAAATAGGCTTTGCCACAGTTCGCAAAGAGATTAACTCACGGTGCATAAGCACTATGGGGCAGGATTGCTGTGAGAAAATGCGATTCTCACACAATCTGCAAGAAGTGACGCTATGGCTCAACCAGACCAACGAGTTTCTCGGAATCCTTCAGTCGAAGCGGGAGTTCCCGCTCAACTTCTTCTTCGACATGCGCAGCACTCTCAAGACTATTTCTGTGCCAGGAAGCCACTTAAATGAGGAGAGCCTTTTTAACCTGCAACGTTCTTTGACCACGGTGAGTGAGATAGAGCGTTTCTTCAGCAGGACTAACGAAAATGGCTATAACCCCTACCCCAACCTTTCACGACTTGCCAAGACCATGCAGTCGTTTCCCGAGATTGTGACGGAGATAAGTCGCATCCTCGACAAAAACGGCAACGTGAAGGACAATGCCTCACCACTGCTGCAAGAGCTTAGGCGAGCTATCGCCAATGCCAATGCGAGCATCAACGGACTGCTGCGCAAAGTCATCAACGCAGGGCGTGAGGCAGGCTATCTCGACAAGGACACCACACCCAGCGTGCGCGACGGACGCCTCGTGATTCCTGTCTCACCTATGCACAAGCGCAAGCTGCGAGGTATAGTTCACGACGAGAGCGCTACAGGGCGAACCATCTTCATCGAGCCGGAGGAGGTGGTAGAGGCCAACAACCGCATTCGTGAAGCCGAAGGAGAGGTGAAGCGAGAGATTATACGCATCCTCACCGAGGTCACCGACACCATTAGACCACACGCCGAGGAACTGATTGCCACCTACCGTATGCTCGGGCTTATCGACTTCATCCGTGCTAAGGCGGCATTTGCGCAGGATGTTGACGCACAGCTGCCTCACATCGAGAAAAATCCTCACATCGAACTCTACCACGCAGTGCATCCCGCTTTGCTGCTGTCGCTGCGCGAGCAAGGCAAGGAGGTGGTGCCGCTCAACATCGAGCTTAACAGTGAGCAGCGCATTCTGCTCA
>CALAVD010000506.1 GCA_937892085.1 uncultured Prevotellaceae bacterium | reverse complement strand
CTTCGCATCTGCTCGAAAATAAATCAAAAGCACCTCAAGTTAATTTATAGAACCCACCTTTATAATATCCTGAGCAACAAAATGTTGCCCAGGATATTGTTATGTCAGATTTTTCACTTATCTTAGTGGTGCCTTTCAAAACAAGCAAATTCTTGAATGACATGACAAAATTAAGCATTAAATCCGAGAAAATCACACCTTTTGGAGGTCAAATTTAAAGCCTCAAGGTTATAATTTCCTGCGTAAGCAGGCTTTTCGACGAACTTAGTTCGCAGCTTTTTGAAAAAAAATAGCGTAGTGAAGCTTCACTCTTCCACTAAGGAGAACCCATAAAAAGTAAGCCCCCGCATTTTACTGCTGCTATTATTACATTGAATATCAGAAGATAGCCGAAGACTCATAAAATGTAATCTGACACCAATAATTTTCAATATGAGGAAATGCGGTTTATCTATCTATATGTGATTGTACAAATAAGCATTTTGGGATAAAATAAGCTGCGCCTCATCAATAATTTGTGCAAGCCTCACGGAGCTATTCCATGTTGAACCGTGCCTTTAGCCACTTCTTGGCGTTATCCACTTGCCAGGGATAGAGCCAGTGGCCTGTGTCACGACCCACCTGCAACTGCTTGGGAGCGGTAATCACGTTATAGGCGCTGAAGGTGGACGTTGGGCAACAGGCTGGGTCGTTGAAGCCCCAGGCATAGAAGCCAGGCACTCGCAAGATACGGGCGAAATTCACAGTATCGTAGTAGCGCGACACTTCCATGCGTGCTTGCAGGTTTGGCTCGTTAGCATCACGAAATAAATGCGGCCATCCCGCACCACGACCATAGTAGTAGCCTGTGAGGTCACAGAAGGCGGGGAAATAGGCAAACAAAGCGCTCACGTGCGGACTCAACGCTGCTGTCATAATCGAGAGCATACCGCCCTGACTTCCACCATAAGTGGCGATGCGAGTGGTATCAACATCATCACGCGTGCACAGGTAATCTACTGCACGCACACACCCCAAGATGGAACGCTTGTAGTAATAAGTATCGCGGTTATCAATGCCCATAGTGGTATATCCCGACAGCGCGCCAGCCTCGAGCTGGCGGTATATCTCCTTGTCTTGGTCAACGGGAATGCCATGCACCCCTATCTCCAGCACCACAAAGCCCTCGTAGGCGAGTTCGTTGGGGCCATTAAACGGGCGCACAGCAGCACCCGGCAAACGCAAAATGGCGGGTTTGCGTCCTGCCGTCTTGGGCACGGTGAGCACGCCATAGACATAATTGCCCTTCTTGTAGGACTGCAAGCGCAGGTAATAGACATCTACCCTATCGTTGCTCTCCTCGTCGCTGTGCCGCAGCGTGGGTTGCATGGGCACCTGGGCAGCCTTATTCATGGCATTGCTCCAGAACTGCTCGAAATCATCGGGCATAGTAGTCGTGGGTGTGATATTATAGGGATCGAAGGCGATATTGGTCATCGAATTATATGTGCGTCCGTCAAGTTCCACCTTAACTCTCACGCTGGTGAAACCTGGCGTTTTGGCACCCGGCACATCGAAGTGCGCCACGCCGTTGCGGTCGGTTCTGACGGTCTTGGTGAACACGGCGTCGAGTTTGTCGGGACCGTAACTGTAGGTTATCTCTGTGTCCTTCATGCGCACGTTCTCCTTGATGGCATAGGCAGTGAAATGCGCCGTCTCTCCAGTGCGGTAGGTCCAGTCGGCATGGTCGGGCTCAGCCACCACTGTCACATACTGGTGGCTCGAAGATTGCGCCATAGCCATCAAGCTCACGCAAATCATAACAACAAGAGCTAAAAAATTTCTCATCATAATGCTATTAATTTTTCTTTGCTTCGCTGATTGTGAGGCAGTTGCAATGCATCATCTTGCCGGCGTCGTCGCGCAGGTGGAAAGGACCGCCGGCGCACCAGTCCCACGCCTTGCATTTGGCACACTCGTCGCGCTTCATCCAGCGGCGGTCGCGCATCTGCTCAAAGCGGTTGTTCCACACATCAACAAACCGGTCGCGGTAGATGTTTCCCTGGTTGTAATGCGAGCGAATGCTCAGGCAACCGCTGATGTCGCCGTTGGCAAGTATCGACGCGGTCATCGTGCCAGCATCGCAGCGGAAGATGTGGCTCCGCACCTCTCCCTCATAGTCGCCGAGGAAGCCTTCGCAGCTATAGGACAAGTTAATCTTTCCCTCTTTGCGGGTGGCTACAATGAAATCCATGAGTTGCACATACTGCTCTGGGGACAGATACAATTCGTTGTTAAGCTTTGCCCTGCCTTGCGGGAAAATTGTGAATATGCGCCACTTTGTCACTCCTGCGTCAATAAGATACTGCTTGAGCTGGTGCAGAGTAGAGAAATTGCGCTGGTTAACGCAAGTTATCACATCCCACAGCAACTTGCGGGTGCGGGTAAGAAGCTTCACTGCTCTCATCGCGCCGTCGAACGACCCGCCCCTGAGCCAGTTGTGCTCCTCCTCAAGACCGTCGAGACTCACTGCCACAGTGCGCAGACCCGCCTTGAGCACGTCGCACAGCATAGGCTCGGTGAGTAGCACGCCGTTAGTAACAAAGCCCCACAAGAAGCCGCGGTCGGTGATTGCCTTGCCGCACGCCACAATATCGGGACGCACCAATGGCTCGCCGCCAACGGTATTGACGAGCACATTTTTAGGTTCCATCATCGTTGCCACATCATCGAGCACGGGAAGGAAATGCTCGAGAGGCATATCGGGTGTTACCGACACCTTGCGGCAATCGCTGCCACAGTGGCGGCACGAGAGGTTGCAGCGCAGGGTACATTCCCAGAACAGCTGCCTCAACGGATGATTCTTTTCAAGCCACCGACGCTCGTTGCGCGTCTTTTCCAGTTCTATAAGTTGGCGAGTTTTCATTATTTCGCGTTCTTCTCTTGAGGCTCGTCAACGATTTCGGGAGTTCCCTCTATCTCATCGAAATAAGATGGCGGGCCATACACAGTCTCAATCTCTTCCACTGGAGGGCCATACACGTCTTCCACTTCGCTGATATTGCTCGCATCACTAACCTCACTGGCTGCTGAGTTAGAGACATTCTCCTCGGCATCACTATTATGACTCTTTTTGTGAGCTGGTTGGCAAGCTGTGATGCCAAAGAAAGCACCCGCCACTACCAGTCCTCGCACCAGCCATTTCCGTATTGTAAGTGTTGACTTTTTCATCTCTCAAAAATGCTTTTACTCTGGCTTTATGATTTCCGGTTTAGAGACCTCACTCACACTGTCGATGCTTTCTACAGGAGGACCATACACATCCTCAACTATCTCCACTCGTTTGGGAAAAACACCAGGCGGTGGACCATAAACAGTCTCGGGAGGGTTATTAATAACGACTTTGCCACCATTACTGCATGAAGATATTCCCATCATAGCACCAACAGCAACCATAGCTCTCACGACCCATTTATGCAGATTAAAACTCATCTTCTTCATAGCAATAAAAAACTTTGTGAAAACCAAAACGCAAGCAAATATAGAACTATTTTCCCATTAATGCAAATAACGGTTCATAAAAACAATATTTTTCTTGTGACATGGGCAACGTTTTGTAGAGTAACATCGGTCTTGAGGGCCTGTCTCAAAGCCATGCCGTGAGGTGTTACTGCTATCACTTGCTTAAAGCCCATTGATGTGGTATCGGTGCCAGGTGCGACACTTCCACACATGGCAATGACTGGCACGTTTTGTTTCTTTGCAGCCGCCAGCACTCCAGCAGGCGCTTTGCCGTGAAGGGTTTGGCTGTCGATGCGTCCCTCGCCGGTGATGACAAGGTCGGCATCGGCTATAAGATTATCAAAATGAACCATTTCCAGCACAAATTCTATCCCGGGTTTGATGGTGGCATTGAGCAATCCCATCATCCCTGCCGTCACGCCACCTGCCGCTCCTGCCCCTGGCATTTGAGCAACGTGTGACGGGAGTAGCGTGGCAAAGTGCCTGAGTCCATTGTCGAGACTCTCGGCTTGCTGTGGTGTGGCGCCTTTTTGCGGCGCGAAGACATAGGCTGCACCTTTCATTCCGAAGAGAGGATTATCGACATCGGTAAGTAATGTAAATCGCGTGTTCAGCACTCTGCTTTCAACGTTAATGTTATCGATGCGCTCAATCTTCGCAAGATTCTCGCCACAGGGCGCCATCTCGTTACCGGTCTTGTCGAGAAACCTGAATCCCAATGCCGCTAAGATGCCCGTTCCGCCATCGCAGGTGGCGCTGCCTCCCAGCCCCAGCACTATGTGTCGTGCGCCATTATTAATGGCGTGAAAAATCATTTCTCCCGTGCCAAAGGTGCTTGCCCCCATCACGTTGCGGCAGCCGTCGGGCACCAGAGCCAGTCCACTTGCCGTGGCGAGATCCATATAGGCTGTGTCGCCATCGATGACATATTGAGCATCGACACGCGGCAGGTGGCGCAGCGGTGCTGCAACGCTCACGTGGCAAGTGACTGCCCTATCGCCTATGATGCTCTTGACGCATTGCATCGTGCCGTCGCCGCCGTCGGCAATGGGCACCGCCACCACCTGAGCATCGGGAAGCATTCTGATAATCTCGTCGCCTATCACCTGCGCTAATTGCTGGCTGGTGGCGCTTCCTTTGAACTTGTCGATGGCAATTACTATCTTCATTTGCTTCTTTACTGTTTTAGTGGCATGGTAAGTGGTGGAACGTTGAACGAAGATCATTGATCTATCTCTCCACTCTTCTCTATTCATTCTTCCCTCTCACTCAATCTGCACTACGAGGTAGTTGCTATATTCCCAGAACAATGACGCGTCAAGGATTTTGATAACCGTCATATTGTCGGTCTCTTCTTTAACGAATGATTGTGGGTCGTGGTTAGTAAGCAGTGTTACCGTATTGCCAGGAATGGAAATCTCATTCAGCGTGCGCTTGTCGGCCTTGGTGAAATATGACATCAACAGGTTGCCGCTCTGCATCACTTTGGTTTTCTTGATGAACTCAGAATCAATGATTTTATGGTTCTTCAACTCATCTCTGGTGCCTATCACATAGTAGCACTCGTTAAGCTCGTCAGCAAGCATATCGCGTTGCTCCTTCTGCTTGATATCCTCTTGCTGAACATTTTGCGCTGCCTCGGTTAGCTGTTTTGCTACATGAGTCGAATCGGCTATTGCGCTCGGAGCTTTAGATGTTTTGCTTGTTGCATGAAGGCGTGCCGAGATATGGTTAAGCATCAACTTTTGCAAGTCGAGTTGCTGGCGCAGATTGCTGATATTCTGCATTATGGAGGATTCATTCTGCTCATCAATGCCACCACCCAAAGCAGATTCTATCTCAGTAAGTTTCTTGCGTTTTTCCTGGATATTGTTTTTCATCAGCAAGATGTCGTTGCGCAGCTTCGAGCGCTTATTCGACGACAGTTGCGAAGCATCGGCAGAGTCGATAATCTGCTCAATGCGAGCTATCTCATCCATAGCATCGTTCACCTCGCCAGTGAGAACGGTGAGGACGTTTTTTTGCTGTTGGACGATATCAAGGGTGTCGCTCACCGACCTTCGCAGTTCATCGTTGCTTCTTATCACGTGCGGCTGTTCTTCAGCGTCACTCTTCTCCTTGTCGCGACATGCGGCAAGCGACGTTGCTGCCATTATGACCAATAGTGCCAACAAGAGATGGTTAAGCGTTTTCATCGCACTGGTTGTATTTGTTCTTGAACTTGGCATACTTATCGACTTTAGTGTGTGCCTCTACTTCCTTGCCTGCCACTACTATCACTATCTCACCGCGAGGTGCCTCGTGACCGAAATGCTCAGCGAGTTCACTGAGGGTGCCGTGGTGGGTGGTGTCGTGAAGCTTTGAAATCTCGCGGCACACCGACGCCTCACGGTCGCCGCCGAATGCCTCGGCCAACTGCTGCAAGGTCTTCAATAATCGTGTGGGCGACTCGTAGAAAATCATGGTGCGTGTCTCTTGCGCAAGAGCCTCGAGTCGCGTAGCCCTACCCTTCTTCACTGGCAGGAAGCCCTCGAAGACGAACTTGTCGCATGGCAGCCCCGAGTTGACGAGGGCTGGCACAAAGGCGGTGGGACCGGGCAAGGTCTCTACTGTGATACCGTTGCGGCGGCATTCCCTCGAGAGCATGAATCCTGGGTCGCTGATGCCAGGCGTGCCCGCGTCGGTGATAAGCGCGATGCTCTCACCAGCTTTTAGCATATCGATGATAGAAGCGGTGGTGGTGTGCTCGTTGAACTTGTGATGACTACGCATGGGGGTGACTATGCCATAATGCTTCATCAGCACGGCACTGGTGCGTGTGTCCTCGGCAAGAATGAGCGACACCTCGTTGAGCACTTTTATCGCCCGCATCGTCATGTCGTCGAGATTGCCCACCGGTGTGGGCACCATATATAACTTTCCTGCCATGATGACCTGCGGATTAATCCTTAAAGCTTTGTTCGATAAGTCTTATGAACTCTTTCACGACTTCATTACTGCGGTCCAGAGCAAGAACATCGGTCATGAACTCCTTAATCTTGTCGATATCGGCAAGGCGCTGCATCACTGCGATGGCATCGTCATATTTCTCCTTATTTCCGTCGAACAGCTCACGCTGAAACAGGAAGCGGTCGTTGATAGAGAACGCCGACGTGATATCAACCGCTGGTTGGGATTGGTGAGGCGCAACAGGCCCCTCAGCATTAACAACGGGCCTTGGCTCGGGGATGGGCGTTGGCTCGGGAACTGGCTCCGATACCTCTTCTTTCTCGGCAACGAGAGCAGGTTCAGGTTGTGCCGGTGGCACAAAAGTGGGTGGCATGACTTGTGGGGCAGGAGTTTCGGCAGGTGTCTTTATCGAATCTATGATACTTGCCGCAGCAGCTATCTCGCTGGCTTTCTCCTTAAATTTTTCAATCACTAACTGAGGGATGTTGTCGTGGTGGCGTTGCATCACCAGTAACAGCCCTTCAAGCTCATAGACGTTGGTCAGCAGTTGGTTGATAGTAGTGTTCATTGTGCGAGTTTTATCTATGTGAATGTGTGTTTTAGTTCTTTTGTCAAGGTGCGAAAACTCCTAACAGAAGGCGGTC
>CALAVD010000505.1 GCA_937892085.1 uncultured Prevotellaceae bacterium | reverse complement strand
GGCTGTGGCTCCAACTATCGCACGCTGCAGCAACTGCGGCGCTTGGCATGTTTATCACACCGTATGCCCCGAGTGTGGTTACTATCGTGGCAAGAAGGTGTTTGACGATGAGGCAGCTGTATAACATTTTTTAGTCTCATTATCAATTAGATGACTTCTCAATCCTAAATATCCTTCTACTGACTTGCCGCAAGTGGCAGAGTCGGCAATAACGGAGTATATTTAGGATTGATTATTCATTCTACTAAATACTGAACTCACAAAGAAAACATAAGATATAACGCATTATGCTTAACGCAAAGATTACAGGCATAGCATCCTATATCCCCGACGACGTGCTCGACAACGAGGAACTCTCGCGCATGGTTGACACCAGCGACGAGTGGATCACCACACGCGTGGGCATTAAGGAGCGTCGCGTACTGAAGAACGGTAAAGGTTCGTCGTTCCTCGGCACCCAAGCAGTTCAAAAACTACTTGCCGAGACAGGCACTGCCCCCGATGATGTGGACTTGCTCATCTGTATCACTTCCAACCCCGACTACCGCTTCCCCTCTACAGCATCGGTCATCATGCACAACTGCGGACTTGACGGGCCAGGCAAGAAATGCTATGGCTTCGACATTCAAGCAGCCTGCGCAGGATTTGTAGTGGGCACCTATACCGCCAATGCTTACATCAAATCGGGCCTCTACAAGAAAATCATTTTGGTGACTGCCGAGAAGATGACTAGCATGACCGACTATCAAGACCGAGCCACCTGCCCACTCTTTGGCGACGCAGGAGCTGCGGTGCTCATTGAGCCTACCGAGAACCTCGAAGAAGGCATTATCGATGGCATATATCACATCGATGGCAGCGGCCTCGAGCACTTAGTTTACAAAGCTGGTGGCTCGGCAAGACCAGCCTCGATTGAGACCGTTGAGGCTCGCGAGCACTATGTGTATCAAGAGGGTCGCGCAGTGTATCGCCACGCTGTGGTCGATATGCTCACCTCCACCCGCGACATCATGAAGCGCAATAACCTCACCAACGAGAATATCGACTGGTTTGTGCCACATCAGGCCAACCTGCGCATCATTGAGGCCGTGGGTGACCGCCTCGGCATCGACGAGAGCAAGATTCTTGTCAACATACAGAACCGTGGCAACACCAGCGCCGCCTCCATCCCCCTGTGCCTCGACGAGAACAAGCACCGCATCAAGAAGGGCGACAAGATTGTTCTCACCGCCTTTGGCGCAGGTTTCACTTGGGGAGCCGAGTATCTCATTTGGGCTATTTAAAGCTTTGCTAAACACCACAATGCGTCTGACCACTCATGGCATCAACATGCCAAGTGGCGGCGCATTTTTGTAAATAGATGAATCGTGGATGGCGGCAGTATAACACTAAACTCTCAAGCGCAGCTTGAACTTAACACTCACAACTTAACACTTAACACTTACCTATTGTGCATCGAGCCGGATTTGTAAATATTGTAGGAAACCCCAATGTGGGGAAATCGACGCTTAGCAACCTGCTGGTGGGAGAGAAACTCTCGATTATCACCAGCAAGTCGCAGACTACGCGTCACCGCATCATGGGAATCGTCAATGGCGATGATTACCAGATTGTGTTTAGCGACACACCTGGCGTGCTCAAGCCCAAGTTTAAGCTCCAAGAGTCGATGCTCGACTTCTCGCGCGGGGCACTCATCGACGCCGACGTGCTGCTCTATGTCACCGACGTGGTGGAGACACCCACCAAGAACCAGGACTTCCTCGACAAGGTGGCTAAGGAGAAGATTCCTGTGCTGCTCATCATCAACAAGATTGACCTGCTCACTGGCGGCCAGCAAGAGCTCGAAACCCTGGTGACGCAATGGAAAGAGCTGTTGCCGCAAGCCGAGATCTACCCCACCAGCGCGCTCCACAATTTCAACGTTGACAACATCATGAAGCGCATCGTGGAGCTGCTGCCCGAGAGTCCGCCTTATTTTGGCAAGGATGCCCTCACCGACCGCAACTCACGCTTCTTCGTCACCGAGATAGTGCGTGAGAAGATTCTCCTCACCTACGACAAAGAGGTACCCTATGCCACTCAGGTAATCGTGGAGAAGTTCACCGAGGACGACAAGTCTATCCACATCATGGCAGTGATCTATGTGGAGCGCGACAGCCAAAAAGGCATCATCATTGGCCATCAAGGGCGCAAACTCAAGCACGTGGGCATCGAGGCACGCAAGGACATCGAAAAGTTCTTCGAGAAGCGCGTATTCCTCGAGCTATATGTCAAGGTAGAAAAAGACTGGCGCAACCAGGAGAACAAACTGCGCCAGTTCGGATACATCGAATGATAAATGTTAAATTTTAAGTGTTAAGTCAGCTAAAAAACTAGATAATCTATATAAACTATACACTTTAGATAATCTATAGCTTTTAGAAAAAACTGATAACTAACAACTGATAATTGATAAGATATGGGACGATTAGTAGCAATAGTGGGACGCCCTAATGTGGGCAAATCCACACTTTTTAACCGCTTGACAAAGACTCGCGCGGCTATCGTGAACGACACCAGCGGCACCACTCGCGACCGCCAGTATGGCCTCATGGAGTGGAACGGCATGGAAATGAGCGTCGTCGATACCGGTGGCTGGGTAGAAGGCAGCGAGGACGTGTTTGAGAGCGAAATCAACAAGCAGGTGTATCTCGCCATCGAGGAGGCCGACGTCATTCTCTTCATGGTAGATATAAAAACCGGCATCACCGACCTCGATGACCATGTGGCAGAGATTCTGCGTCGTGGCAAGAAACCTGTGGTGGTTGTGGTCAACAAGGACGACAATAACCAGAGCTTCTATGGCGAGACTGAGTTCTATGCCCTTGGATTGGGGCAACCATTCGCCATCTCGGCGATTAACGGCACTGGCACTGGCGACCTCCTCGACGAGGTGTATCGCCTTATGCCTAAGAAGAGCCATGACCAGCCCGAGGAGGAGCTGCCACGCTTTGCCATAGTGGGCAGACCCAACGCAGGCAAGTCGTCGTTAGTGAACTCCCTCATGGACGAGGAGCGCAACATCGTGACCGACATTGCCGGCACCACCCGCGACAGCATCTACTCGCGCTACAACAAGTTTGGCTTCGACTTCTACCTCGTCGACACTGCTGGCATCCGCAAGAAGAATAAGGTAAACGAGGACATAGAGTATTACTCGGTGCTGCGCAGCATCCGCTCCATCGAGAACAGCGACGTGTGCATCCTCATCATCGACGCCACGCGAGGCATTGAGTCGCAAGACGTTAACATTTTCTCCATCATCGAGAAAAACCGCAAGGGACTGGTGGTGCTTGTCAACAAGTGGGACGTGGCTCAGCAAAAGTCGCAGCAGGCAATCACCTATATGGAGAACACCATCCGTGAGCGCTTCGCTCCGTTCACCGACTTTCCCATCATCTTCGGGTCGGCGCTAACCAAGCAGCGCATCCTCAAGGTGCTCGAGGAAGCCATTGCGGTCTATAACAAGCGCAAGACCGTGATTTCTACCTCACAGGTCAACAACGTGCTGCAAGAAGCCATCGCGGCCGTGCCACCACCTGCCACTAAGGGCAAATATGTGAAAATCAAGTATATCACCATGCTCAAGGAGGCGAGAGTGCCGTCGTTTGTATTCTTCTGCAACCTGCCACAATGGATCAAAGACCCCTACAAGCGCTATCTCGAGAACAAAATACGCGAGAAATGGGACTTTAGAGGCACACCCATCAACCTATATTTCAGGCAGAAATAACCATGTCGCTTAGTAGAGCGAAAAAAACGCCATCAGCAGTTGTGCCGATGGCGTTATTTTGTGTATCTCAAAAGTTCAGTCCTATGGAACGTGCTATAGAGCCATCGTCGTCGAAGTTCGACAAGTATAGGACAAAAATGAAAATTGCGATGAGGATGAAGATGGTAACGTAGCACACGAAGCGGGTAAACGGGCTGCCCATCACCTCGCGCTTGCTCGGCAGGTGGGGCAGTGGGCGGATGAAAGGCAAGTTGCTCATCATGTCGTAGGCATCGTCCTCAACCACCATTTTGTCTTCGTTGCTACGCAAGTTGGCGTCGCCAAGCGCCTGAGTGCTTGGATGTGACTGTGACGTGGCAGCGACCTCGTCGGCAACGGCGGCGGCAGCTGGCGCAGCAAGGTTTTGCGACACTCCACAATAGGGACAGAACTTGAGTCCCGCCACCGGTAACGACTCGCCGCAACTGTGGCAGTAGAGCTGCCTTTGGGCGCTCGTGGTAGCAACGTTGGTCCTGAGCATAGACGATGGGATGTCCACGCCCTGCGCCAGGAACTCGTTAAGGCATTGCGGACACACCACGACCTTTTTGCTCAAGGCCAATTCCTCGAGCGTCATGTCTATTATTTTCCCACATTGCGGGCACTCAAACAGCATAGCTTTTTTCTCCTTGCTCCTAATTGAAGAGTCACAAATTTTCGGCAAAAGTACATTCTATTCTTAAAAAATGCAATTTTTTCGTACTAAAATTCTATCAACACCCAATTAATTTATCTATATTTGTTTTTTTAATTGAGATTTTCTATTTTTGCACTCCGAAACAATTATTTTAGTTGTAAAACACACGAGTTATGGAAATAAAAGCAAATGAGGGAAAGAACCTCAATATTGAAATTGATGGTGTTGAGTATATGCGCATTCCGTGCAAGACCAAGCTTGTGATGAAAGAGGACAACCTTGGCGAAGTTCTAGATGAATACACAAAAGACGTGCGTCAGCCTGACGACCTGCTCTTTGTGAGCGAGAAAATCGTGGCTATCACACAGGGCAGAGCGTTCCCTATCTCCGAAATCAAACCCAGCTGGCTGGCAAAATTCCTGGTTAAATTTGTCTATAAGTCGCCCTACGGAATCGGTCTGGGTAGCCCCTACACTATGCAGCTCGCTATCAAGGATGTGGGTGTGCCTCGACTGCTGCTCGGCTGTGCCGCTGCCGCCGTCACTAAGCCCTTTGGCGTGAGAGGCGCGTTCTACAAGGTGTGCGGACCCCGAGCCTATGCCATCGACGGTCCCTGCGACTGCACTATCCCACCCTACAACCGCTATGCCAAGATGGCTCCCAAGAACCCCGATAAGGTGGCTCGCCAGATGAAGGAGAAGCTCGGCGTGAAAGACGTGTTTGTGCTCGATGCCAACGACCTCAACGTCGACATCCTGGGCCGCTCAAGCAAGGACATAGACATGAAGCTGCTTAAAGCCCTCTTCAAAGACAACCCCCTGGGCCAGAACGACCAGCAAACCCCAGTAGCACTGGTAAGAAAAGCATAAAACTTTTTGAATTTGAATAATATAAATTAGATGAAATTCGTTTAATTCGTGTGCTTTTCTTAAAGAAGACTCAATGACCGCCACCCTGTTCCCAAGGTGGCGGTAATTTGTATCACGATATAATACCGTCAAAACGATGTTGGTATCATTAATAAAATATTAAGCATATTTTATTCTGCTTAATATTTATTTTTAAAGTAACATCTTGAAAATCAAAAGGTAAGCAACAAATATTAATATGAACAATTCTTTCAAAAGATAGTTTAACCACAATATCTAAGTTATTATATTGTCGCTAAAAATAGAGAAAAGAACATATTAAGCTGGTTTATTTCGCTTTATTTTGATTAATATTTGCATATTAAGAAAATTTTCACTATTTTTGCGGCCTAAATAATTAATTATGATTTACAGTGAATTGATAGAGAAGCAAGTTTTAGGGCGTCTCAGAGTCGATAATCCCTGGTGGACTGAAAATGAGGTTCCATCATTCTATGCGAATATGCAGCCTAGATTATATCTTGACATTTTCTATCCATTGGTGGTCGATACTGCTGTTCGGCGTGCCATCATATTGATGGGTCCACGACGTGTAGGCAAAACCGTTATGCTGTTTCATACTATTCAGCGACTGATAGCCGATGGCGTCTCCCCTCAAAATATAATTTATATCTCAGTAGAAACGCCTATTTATAACAAGATATTGTTAGAGCATCTTTTCAATTTGGCAAAACAAGTGCTCGGGAAAAGCGACAGCAAGGAGCGGTTCTATGTTTTCTTTGACGAGATACAATATCTCAGAGACTGGGAGGTCAACTTGAAATCTCTTGTTGATACATATCATAACGTTAAATTTATAGCATCGGGGTCAGCAGCAGCCGAGCTTAAAAAACGTAGTGATGAGAGTGGAGCGGGACGTTTCACCGACTTCAGTCTCCCCCCTTTGACTTTCTATGAATATGTCCACATGAAAGGATATGGCCAGTTGATGCATCCCATTGAGATTGAGTGGAAGGAAGGCAACATTCAGGGAAATACGACTATTGACATAACAAAATTAAACCAATTATTTATTGATTACATCAACTATGGCGGTTACCCCGAAGTGGTCTTTTCTGAACGTATTCAAGAAAATCCAGGGCAGTTCATAAGGCACGATATAATTGACAAAGTTTTGCTCCGCGATTTACCAAGCTTATACGGTATCACCGATGTACAAGAGTTGAATTCCCTTTTCACGATGATTGCTTACCATTCAGGGTCGCAATTTTCATACGAAGGTTTATCCAAAGACTCCGGCGTGAAAAAAGACACTCTGCGAAAATACATTAATTATTTAGAAGCGGCATTTCTGGTGAAAAAAATAAGGCGTGCCGATGATACGGCGAAAGCATATCGCAGGGAAATGTTGTTTAAGCTCTATCTCACCAACCCTTCTTTGCGATGCGCCTTGTTTCAACCTGTAACCGAAAATGATGAGGTGATTGGAAATATGGTTGAGACGGCAGTTTATGCACAGTGGATTCCACGAAATGCCAATATTGCCTATGCAAACTGGAATGAGGGCAATAAAAAGAAAGGCGAAGTGGATATAGTGGGCATTAATGATGCCAAACAGAAACCATATTGGGCAGTGGAAGTTAAATGGTCAAACAAGCCTTTCACAAATCCAAGTTCAGAATTGAAGTCCTTGGAAACATTTATGAGAACTAATGGGCTCACTCACGCCATTGTAACCTCCATATCTGAGACTGGAAAGAGAAATATGGCATACGGTTGTCTGCAATTTATGCCAGTAGCATGCTACGCCTACACAGTAGCAGAAAACACTCTGAAGAACACAAAAATGTCTTTTGGACTATAGGCTTCGTATGAGTGAGATAAGAAGTATCAAACATATTTTAAATATAAGTACAAAACTTACATATAATGGAAATTCTTAAATTGCATAGTGCTGATGGCGTGACGCAGAATGTGGAACGCATTGCCGCTCTCTTTCCTAATTGCATTACCGAGCTCATGGGCAAGAGCGGCGAAGTGGATCGCCGCCACACAAGCAAGAGAAAATGCTGAAGAATAAGAAGAAATAATTATCATGGCAAGCAGAAAGAAACATAGCATAGAAGAACAAGTGGAAGACTGGTGTAAGCTACAATTGACCAAAGCCAAGTATTACACCAAAACCGAGAGTATAAATCCAGAAATCGAGGACGCTCTACGTAAGGCACCAAGTAAGAAGGGCGGCTCGGGCATCAATTTCCCTGATATAAAATGCTTCATTGAGACTGCAACGATGCGGCGCATACCTGTTATGATTGAGGTGAAAGGTGCCAAGGGCGACTTCATAAAACTGGATGCTAATGGCAATATAGACAACAAGAAAAAGGACAATGAACCCAACTATACCAATATTGCCAAATATGCAGTGAATGGTGCAGTACACTATGCACATGCTATCCTAAATTATACAGAGAGCTACAAGGAGACTGTCGCCATTGGTGTAAATGGCTACAAATCCGCAGATGATATGGTCACAGAAATTGGTGTTTACTATGTGTCAAAGGATAACCTATTCGTTCCTAAGCGTGTGGGAGAGTTTTCCGACCTGTCATTTCTGCTCAACGAGAATGTGGAGGAGTTTGTCAAAAAGGTTGACAATCTGGAACTGACAGACGAAGAAATAGAAAACAAGAAGCTCGAACTGGAAGATGACATTGAGCGCAAACTTAAGACGCTGAACCAAAAGATGCACGATGAATTGAGTATTGAGGTTGGCTCGCGTGTAAAACTAATCGCAGGTCTTGTTATGGCTGGTCTGGGTGTTCCAGGTAAGGTGGCTCCACTAAAAGTTGAAAATCTCAATGGCGAGATAAGCGATGAGGACAACGATGGAGTCAAGGTGATGCGCAAAATTTCATCCTATCTAAAAGAAAAACATCTGCCAAAGGAGAAGATTGAAATGATAAAGAGTGTGCTTAGCGTTGTTTTTGTACACTCCAAACTGGCAGAACCGATAAATGGAGAGAGCAAACTGCATACACTATATAAAGACATCAAACAAGACATCATGCCTTTCCTCACTGGTGAGCTGCATAATATAGACTTCACCGGACGTCTGTTCAATGTGCTTAATGAATGGGTGGACGTGCCAGACGGAGCAGAAAACGATGTAGTGCTTACTCCGCGTTATGTCACACAGATGATGGCTCGACTCTGTAAGGTCAATAAGGACAGTTTCGTCTGGGACTTTGCTACAGGCTCTGCAGGATTCCTCATCTCAGCTATGAATCTAATGATTGCAGATGCGAAAGCCAAAATCAATAGTCCTAAGGAGCGTGACACCAAAATTCTAAAGATCAAGATGGAGCAACTACTTGGAATAGAGAAACTTCCCGATATTTATCTTTTGGCCGTACTCAATATGATTCTGATGCAGGATGGAAGTGCTAATATCATCCATGCTGATTCGCTGACGCAGTTTCAAGGCAACTATGAGCAAGGAGACCATAAGGGAGAGCCTTTCCCTGCAACGGTGTTCCTGCTCAATCCACCTTATTCTGCCGAAGGTAAAGGCTTTGTTTTCGTACGTCGTGCCCTACAGATGATGAACGACCAAAATCGTAATGGTCGTGCAGCTATTTTGATACAGGAGAATGCAGGTAGTGGCAATGGCCTACCTTTCACAAAAGAGATCTTGGAGAATAATACCCTCCTGGCTTCTATCAAGATGAGTGACATCTTCTGTGGAAAAGCAAATGTACAGACAGCAATATATGTTTTTGAAGTTGGCACCCCGCACGAAGTGGATAGTACAGTGAAGTTCATCGACTTCACTAACGACGGATATACTCGCCAGAACCGCAAGAAATCGAGTCAAAGTGTAAATCTACGTGATACGGATAATGCTAAGGAGCGTTATGATGAAGTGGTACGACTGGTGAATCATCGTGGCAGTGTCGACGGCATATTGAATTATCTACAGGGGTGCTATGTTGAGGACACCATTACACTTGACGGTAACGACTGGACCTATAGCCAACATCGCAAGATTGATACACGCCCTACGGAAGAAGATTTCCGAAAAGTAGTGAAAGACTACCTATCCTGGAAAGTATCCGAAATTATAAAGCAGGACGGAGATAACAGCTTGGGAAAATAGATAGCCTCCCTCTTGATAATTTGGAAAAGAAATTTATTGAGAGCGGAGGCGAATATAGAAAATGTTTGGCATCATCTTTATTCGAAGTTAAAGGCAATCCCCAACTTGACAAAGACAGTTTTACGTTTAGCAAGGATTCCAAGTATCCTTACTTTACAAGGACTGTATTCAACAATGGAATACTATGCCATGTGAACTATTTGGATGAAGAGCATCTAATCAAAGGTAATTCTTTGGCAGTGGGCATGATGGGTATGCGCTTCTTTTATATGAAGAATGACTTCTATGCAGGACAGTTCACTAAGACAGCTTTTCCAATCTTTGATGGATTCAATGAATCTGTTGCATTATGGTTTATTTCATGGTTTAACAAGTCAAGTGCCAAATATCTCGGACTTTTAGTAAGAGATTTTGAAAATGCATTCAATAATACCGAACTAATTGTTCCATATAAAGACGGAAAGGTTGCGGTTGATTATATCGAGTCGCGTATCCGCGAACTCGAAGAGTCGCGTATCCGCGAACTCGAAGAGTCGCGTATCCGCGAACTCGAAGCCTACCTCATCGCGGCAGGCTTCGAGGATTGCGAGTTGTCGCAATCCGAGCGCGATGCGCTAAAAACCTTTATGAATAGGACATTCGGTTATGTCTGCATAGGCGATTTATATGGCAAAGTGAAACTTAAAAACAAAAAATTCAACAAACGCATTGATGCGGCAAAAGAAAGGTCTAAAATTTTTTCCGTTCCACTTGTAAACGCTAAACATGGCGACAATGGGATTATGTTCTATGGTCGCAACGAAGTATTTGACACGGTTTCCTCTTCTATCGCTATTATCCAGAATGGGGCAGTAGCCACTGGAGATGTTTACCCTCAGCCTGAACCTACAAGTGTACTTTGGGATGCATATCTTATAAAATCCCTCACAGATTGTGATACCGATAATTCTCTTTTCTATATCACGGCAGCCATAGAAAAAACAATAAAATTAAAATACAATTATGACAAGAAAGCGACATGGGAACGCGTAAAAACAGAAAATATTTATCTGCCTATAACCGACCAAGGCGAAATTGACTACTCCTTTATAGATAATTATATCAATGCTATCAAGAAGCAATGTATTGCTGCATTGAAGAAGGAAATTGACAGGGAACATAAAGCCTATGAGCAAGCCATCAATACAGAAGAGACGGCAGCACATACACCTCTTGTCAAGAGCTACGAAGAAGTAGAAAAGGAATCTCTTATAGCAGCCGAACCTTTTGAATGCTATAAATGGAATCGTTTTGACCAAGATATTATTGACTTTTTTGGTGGTGATAAGACTGTACTTGTGGGGTGCGCCAAGGACAAAAAACAGAAAAATTGGATTCTCTCGCACTACATATATAATGTAAGGTTAGGTCAGACTAAGGGCTCAATGGAGAAATTTAAAGAGCTGTTTGGAAGAACATCCCTGTTAGTTCTTTATGAATTCGGTAGACCTGATAAACTTTCAGCCTATACTATTACAGGGCATAAGGAGATGGGGAAAGAAGATCTTTTGGCAATAGACTATCCCAACAAGAATCCACGCAAGAGTTACATGACATTCTCTATAGAACCACTAAACATAGATTTAAGCTTTTTGGTTAATCATCATCTAATAGAGAAGTTGATAGAGATAAATCCTGACAATGAAAAGGGGACACCAATATTTATAGAACCCTAATAAGGTTAATTGTTTTGTGACCATACAAGAAATAATATCCCGAGAAGAAGGGCAAACTTTTGACCGTAAAAGCGTCAATGTTGGAGCGAAAGGACTGGCTGTCGCCATCGTGGCAATGGCCAATGCTGATGGTGGCGTAATAGCCATTGGGGTATCGGATAAAACTCGGAAGATTGAAGGGATTGATCAGTATACGGAGAAGTTGAACGAACTTCTCCGTGTGCCGTTTGATTTCTGCAATCCGTCTGTTCCTGTGACTTTTTCATACCTGCCTTGCACAGATAAGGAAGGGAATGAGAACCGAATTCTTTTGATGGAAATTCCTGCCAGTTCGAGCCTACATACCAATCAAGCTGACGAAGCATTTATGCGTGTTGGCGATAAGAGCAGGAACTGACCTTTGATGAGCGTGTGCAGCTGATGTATGACAAGGGTGAGCGCTTTTATGAGGACACTGCTGTCTATGGTGCCACCGTTGATGACATTGACATGGATGCAGTGGCTGACTATGCAAAGTTGGTCGGCTATGGGAAAAGTCCCTTACAATACTTGCGAGAGAACAATGGTTTTTGTGAAGACAAACAAGAAAGGTGAAGAGGATGTGAGTACCGCTTGCATTCTTCTCCTCGGCAAGTATCCCCAGAAGTTTTTCCCTCGTGCTCGTACTCGCTTCATCAAGTATGAAGGTGTTGACGAGAAGGTGGGCGCAGAGATGAATGTTATCAAGGATGTCACATTTGAGGGAACTATCTTGAACCAAGTCAAGAAGACGATAGAATTTATTGAAACCCAAGTCAGAGAGCACACATTCTTAGGGCAACATGCCCAGTTCATAACAAAACGCGACTATCCTGAGTTTGTCATTCAAGAGATGACGGTCAATGCCTGCTGTCATAGAGCCTATAACATCAAGGGTACGGAAATACAAATCAAGATGTTTGATGACCGCCTTGTGTTTGAGTCGCCTGGCAAACTCCCAGGTCAGGTAAAGCCTAACAACATCCGCCACACCCATTTTTCTCGTAATCCCAAGATAGCGGCATTCCTCAAAGCATATCACTTTGTGAAAGAGTTTGGCGAGGGTTTTGACCGTATCTGCCGTGAACAGGAGGCTAATGGTGCAAATATCCCATCCTTCAGAACTGACGAATTCATCCTGAAGATTACGGTTCCAAAGGTTACGGAAAAGGTGACTGTAAATGATGAAAGGGTGAATGTAAACGTCATAGATGCGTCCCAGAAAACGTCCCAGAAAACGTCCCAGAAAACGTCCCAGAAAACGTCCCA
>CALAVD010000504.1 GCA_937892085.1 uncultured Prevotellaceae bacterium | reverse complement strand
GAGTTCAGACGTGTGCTCTTCCGATCTGGTTTCATTTTGCTATAGATATTGCTAAAACTTCATGGATAGGACCCAATGCAACTTTATTGCTAAAAATCAAAGCTCAGTTTCAGACATGGAAACGCATTTATCATGCGAAAAAATATGATAAAATCGTTCTGATATCTAAAGCTGATTTGAATAAATGGAAGAAATATACTGAAAAAATTGAGTTGATATACAACCCTGTAACAATTACTCCTAAATATGTGTCTGACTATAAAAATAGGTCTGTTCTGTCGGTCGGTCGATTAGATTTTCAGAAAGGTTATGATTATCTTATCGACGCCTGGGCGAAAGTGACCCAAATTCATCCTGATTGGCATTTAGACATATATGGTGACGGTCCACTAATGGACTCACTTCAAGAGCAGATTGATAGATGTCATCTAAGCAACACAATTACGTTGTGTGGTAGAGTGCCAAACATTGAAGAAATCTATCCACAATATTCTTTCTATGTAATGAGTTCGCGTGCAGAGGGGTTGGGGTTAGTTCTTCTCGAAGCAGCATCATGTGGCCTACCTCTAATTTCATTTGATTGTCCTTCTGGCCCAAGCGAAATTATACAAGACGGGAAAAATGGTTATCTTGTTCCTCATGTAGGAGATATAGAAGGCCTTGCCTATGCCATAAATCAATTAATTGAGCACCAAGATTTACTAAATCAAATGGGGAAAAATGCAATTAATGTGGTTGAAGGATTGTTTTCCATAAAATCTATAATTAATCAATGGGGCAATTTATTTAATAATCTCGTTAGGTGAAATCATTTATCTCTATTGTTTCACGGCATCATTTATGATTAAAATAAATACTAATTAGCTCCAATAAATAATGAAGATAGCCTTTATTTCACTAATCTCTCCTTATAAGGAAAACATTCGCGGCACATCGGCATTATCCTATCACCTATTGAAAGAGCGTAAAGATGATTTAGAAGTCGTATTTTACACATTTAACGCAAACTGGTTGAGTGAGAGACAAATTTCTAAGGTTGAGGATGAATTAAGAGCAAAGATAAAGATTCTTCCATTGCCAAGATGGTATAGGTGGATGTTTAAGTTTCGTTTGTTGTTCTTGAGAGTTTTCATGAAATATCCGTTTGTGAACTATATCAAGTTACCAAAGAAAGTTGTTGCGGAGATTAAAGAACAAAAACCAGATTTGATTTGGGTAAATAGCGAGGAGTTATCACGCATTACAAAGCAGTTCCCTGGTATACGTCGCATGCAGTTAGGGCCTGATGTGGAATCGCTATATTATTACCGAATGATGAGTCGTCGGTTTGTGATGAACAATGTGGTTGACTATTGGAAATGTGCTATGATGTATCGCAAGTATGCTCGCCTCGAGCGGCATTTCTGCACTGATGATAATTTCACCTACTATGCGGTTGGTGAGGCTGACATTGAGCACTTGCGTCAATTAAATCCTAATGTCAATTGCAAGTTCTTGCGCCATCCACACTATGAGGTGAAAGATAGACGTGAGATACACTTCCATCAACCTAAGATTAAGCTGCTCATTGCTGGGCGTTATGACTTGTATATGAAGCAAACGGCAGATGAGGTAATAAAAGCTATTAGCAATAAGCCTTTAGCCGATAGATTTGACTTGCGCGAGCTGTATTCCATCACTTTTCTTGGTAAAGGATGGGAGCTGCATGTAGAATCGTTGGCGAGTGCAGGTTATGATGTGAAGCATATAATTTTTGCACCAAGCTATATAGATGAGATTTGCAAACATGATATACAGCTTACTCCAATCTGTATTGGCACCGGCACCAAAGGTAAAGTACTTGATGCCTTGGCTAATGGGCTTCTCGTAATGGGAACTCCATACGCTCTTGAAAATATTGCGGTAGAGAATGGCAAGTCTTGCATAGAGTGGCGTAATGCCGATGAAGTGCCTGATATTTTACATGATATAGCTGCGAATCGTGAAAAATATGAGCAAATTGCTGAAACTGGTAGAGCCGCAGTGCGCACTGAGCACAATCCAGCGCTCATTGCTGCCCAGCTTTTCAGA
>CALAVD010000503.1 GCA_937892085.1 uncultured Prevotellaceae bacterium | reverse complement strand
TGCTCGAAAATAAATCAAAAACACCTCAAGTTAATTTATAGAACCCACCTAAAGATTATGAAACGGACAGTTTTATTACTTTTTGCAATCGTTATGTTGCCCCTGGCAATTAACGCACAAGGTCTTGTTTACGCTTATATCGTTGACAATAACGGTCCTGCAACCAACATCCGCAATGCGCCAAAGGGCAAAGTGGTTGCCACGTTGCCTACCGACAAAGCCTTTGCAGTCACTCTGATCTCAGCAAAGGGGGATTGGTGGAAAATAGGCGACGTAGTGGATCAGTATGGCGACGACGAGATGGAGATTGTTCTACGTGGCTCAAAGACTGGCTACTGGATTCACCGCTCGCTGTTGCAATTCTCCATCGCTGGAAATCCTAATGGTGCTCTGCGAGCAACACCATCATCAAAGGGTAAAGCAGTGAAAATCATAGACGAGCCCTATTTCCACCCCGTAGAAGTCAAGGGCAACTGGGTGAAAGCTGTCAGCACCGACGGCAAAACCACCGGATGGATTCATCGCGACAGAATCTGCAGCAACCCACTCACCACCTGTCCGTAGGCGAAAAAGTTACGGAAAAAAAGAAAAAAATCGCAATAAATTTGTTTTTATTGCGATTTTTGCATAACTTAGAGGCGTTGTTAGTAAAACTATGCCCTAAAAATCGCATTCTTGACACATCACAGCATGAGCGACATCATCGATAAATATCTGCTACACATCAAGCTGGAGCTAAACCTCTCGCCACACACGCAGGTGGCCTACGGCAACGACCTGAGGCAGTGGGAGGCGTTTCTCACGCAGGGCGGCACCAAGCTCGATGTGGCAAGCGTCACCACCAGCGACATCCGCGCCTGGATGCTGCACCTGAGCAACGCTGGCGATGGACCCAGAACGCTGCGACGCAAGCTCCAAGCGGTGCGGGCACTCTACAAGTGGCTCATGACTGCCGGCGAAGTGACACAGAACCCCGCCGCCGAGGTCGAAATGGCACATATCCCCAAGCGACTGCCACAAATGGTGAGAGAGAGCAGCGTTGACAGCGTGCTCGACAGCGAGGTTGACGAGCAAGACTTCGACGAGGTGCGCAACCGTCTCATTGTGATGATGTTGTATGAGACAGGAATGCGCCGAGATGAGCTCATAGGGCTGCTCGACCACAACGTTGACACTGCCAAAGGCGAGCTGAAAGTGCACGGCAAGCGCGACAAGGACCGCATCATCCCCTTTGGCACAGAACTTGCACAGTATATCGACAGCTACAGGGCGTTCCGTGACAAGGTCACGGAGTGTGGCGACCGCTTCTTTGTGCGAAGCAATGGCGAGGCACTCTACCCTATGCTCGTATATCGTGTCGTGAAACGGCAGCTCGGCGAGGCAGGGGTCACCAGCAAGCGCAGCCCGCACGTGCTACGCCACACCTTTGCCACTGCCATGCTCAACAACGGCGCCTCACTCAACAGCGTGAAGGAACTGCTGGGACACGAGTCGCTGGCCACGACACAAATCTACACACATGTGACTTTTAGTGAATTGAAAAAAAATTATAAACTCGCCCATCCCAGGGCACTTAAAAAAGGAGGCTAATATGGAAATTAAAGTAAAAGCCATTCATTTTGATGCTACCGAGAAATTAGAGCAGTTTATCAACAAAAAGGTTGAGAAGCTTGTTAAGCATCATGAGGAGATCGCCAATGCTGAGGTGACTTTGAAAGTTGTAAAACCCGAAACAGCGATGAACAAAGAGGCAAGCATCAAGCTCGAGATGCCACGCAACGAGGACCTCTTTGCTAACAAGGTGGCCGACACCTTTGAGGAAGCTGTCGATTTGGCAGTAGATGCACTGAAACGCCAACTCGAGAAGACCAAAAAAGACAAATAACACCGGAATGCTTCGTGCATCCGTCTCATAAAATCATTAATTATTAGAATTTTCATTCTATGTGCTCTCCACGTGTGAGAGACAAGCAGCAAGGAGCTACGCCACACATAACTCACAAGGCGCAGCTCCTTAGCTTTTTACCAGCAATCAATAGTGCTCTCACGGGCAAAACAGTTCTGCTTAGCAATTCTTTTGCCATAACAGCTATTATTTGCCCTTATCCCAAAAAATATCTAACTTTGCACTTGCAATGGAGATTAAGAAGAAAGGCTATATCGAAGGGCTCATCGAGCAGGGCGAGCACGTGCATCAGGATTTCAAGTACCAAATCACCGATGCCCGAAAGATAGCACGCTCCATCAGCGCCTTTGCCAACAACAGCGGCGGCCACCTGCTCGTGGGCGTGAAGGACAACGGCAACATCGTGGGAGTGAGCAGCGACGAGGAAATCTACATGATAGAGCAGGCCGCGCAGATGTACTGCCAGCCCGAGCAGCAAGTGCATTTCAAGATATTTCGTGTGGCAGGCAAGAACGTGCTCAAGGTGGATATCGACGAAGCCAAGGAAAAACCCGTGAAAGCCCCCGACGAGAACGGGCAGTGGCGCACCTACTACCGCGTTGCCGACGAGAACGTGCTCGCCAGCGGCACGCACGTGAAAGTGATGCAGCTCCGCAGCGAGCCCGCGCCAAGCGATGTGGTCATCAACCTCACCGACAAGGAGCAGCAGCTGCTCGACTACCTGCAAGACCACGGCGGCATCACCATGAGCGGCTACGAGCGCCTGGCGCACATCTCATTCCACACCGCCCAGCAAACCATACTGAAACTCTGCGAAATGGGAATCGTAGAAATCCAATACCACAACGGCCAGAGCCTGATTGTCTTAGCCGACGAGAAACAAGCCGACAAGGTTATTCGGCGCACTATCCTTTCTTCTTATTGAAACTTGTGACAATAAGATAGAACAAACCCATTGCAACAATTACATCAACAACATTCCATAGCGTTCTGCCAAGACCAATCTTGAAGAATGGTTGGAACAAGACGGCAAGAAGCGCGAAGATAACACCTTTCACATCTTGATTTGCCTTGAAGTAATCGTATGACAAATAAGAAAAAGCCACCATCGCAGCAAAACGCACTAGCTGATAAACAGCAACCACAACAATGTCGTCAGCGCCACTGTCATCGCAACGATTATCCAGTGGTCAAAATGCAGAAGATATTTCAGTTTTTTGTTCATATCGTTATTTATTCCATTGCGTCAAGGAGGATGAAGGCAGACCAGTGGGGACGTTTGTTGCGCAGGTTGCTGGGGCGGTAGGAATAGTCAGCATCATGATTCTTGACGTATTGCTGAGCTTGGTTAAAGGCCTCGCGTTTAGATTTGCCTGCCGTTAGGGCGGTGTAGAACTGGGTCATCAGGTCTTTGGTGGCTTGGTCGTTTACTTCCCACAGACTCATTAATATGCTACGCACACCGGCTTTCTTGAAACCTCGTTGCAATCCAAACACACCATCACCCTTGATTTCGCCCAGGCCAGTCTGGCAAGCTGAGAGTACTAAAAGATCAAGACCCAGCAGGTCAAGTTGGGAAATCTCTTGAGCGGTAAGCACACCATCATCCACTCCTGCGGGTATCTCTACACCATCAAAGGTGTTTTGCGCACCTGCAAATAGCAATCCACTTCGAGTCATCGCTTTGTCTTCGACATAGCGTGGACGTTCATCATCCATTTGCAGGAAACGGAGATTTTTAGTCTGCATAGGCTTAATGTTAGGAACAAGCCAATTGCCCCTCTTGCCGAGACGGAAATCGCTGCCCTTATTGCTTTCAACAAAGGTGAGCATATCGCGTTTGATGTTGAGGGAGTTGAAATACTGCGTGCCCGTGCCGATAATTTCGTC
>CALAVD010000502.1 GCA_937892085.1 uncultured Prevotellaceae bacterium | reverse complement strand
TGTGCTCTTCCGATCTCATTTTTATTAAAAAATGCGAGAAATCGATGTTTTTTTGTTGTTTTTTCATCTAACGAAGACGGTGGTGAGGACGGTTGTGATTGATAAATGTGCTGGCGTTGCCGGCTTTTGAACCCGAGCTGTGGAGTTTGAGTTCCTCGATGACCTGGAGACCTATGGCGCGTGTCATGAGTATGTCATCGTGTGAGCCTTTGCGTGCGCCATAACTTTTGCCGTCGGCCTGAATTTCATAATCAATCATCTCGTTGATGGCTTGGTTGTCGTGTTCGATGTAGGCCTGGTCGCGGATGTAGGCGATGAGGTTGCTGATGGCCTCGTTTTTGGTCTTGACATTGGTGTGGAAGCCCGGCACTTTGCCCTTCGAATCATTGTTGCGGTAGTAGAGGTGGGGATATTTCATGCCTATGTGCTTTAAGAGCGTGTCGCCTACCATGCGGTCGCTCTCTATGGAGTTGCTCTCAAACACCAGCAGGGCATTGTTGTAGTACCTCGCCACCTGTGCCGCCTTCCATGCCATCAGGTCCTTGTCGAGATGCCCACGCCATTGTGCCACCACCTCGGGACGGCAGTCGTCACCTTCGCCAGCGTCGTTATGAGTGTCGAAGACGGCAATCACCGACCAGTCGGCGTCGGCCCTGCTGCCCCCCACGTCAACTGCAACGATGTAACGGTAGCGGCTGTTGCCAGGAATGGGTTTTTCCCACACTTGCATTGCATTGCTGCCAAAGCCTGTCTCAAACTTTGCGTCCGCAACTGTCTTGGCGCCATTTGCCACCATGTCGCCACGTTCACAAGGGATGTTGCAGGTGTCACGTAACGATTCCAGCAGATTGGGGTCAAACACGTTGCGGCTGGTGGTAAGGAACGCCTCTACATCGGTGCTGGGAAACTCTGCCTGCATAAGCACATGGCTGGAGTATTCCTTGCGCTTGTGATGATACCAGTTGATTTGCTCGAGGGTGCAGCCGTCTTGCCACAGTGCCTTCTCGTAGTCGTCGAGCTCGTTGCGTAGTTTCTCGGCGTCGGTCACGTCAAGCTTGTAAATCTCTATTTCGTGCCAAGGCACAAACACTGGTTGCTTGTCGCTGTGGCCGCTTTTGGCTCGTTGCCACTCGTTGTGGAAATAGTTGCCCACGCCGTTGGCGGTCGATTCGAGCACTATCATGCTTAGCGGCTCAAGGGGCACAGTGCCGCTTATGGAGCGTATCAGGTCATCGGGGGAGTGGAGAGGGGTTTCGGGCCAGAACGCCACCTCGCTCAGGTGTGCCATCTTCACGTCGTAGCCGCGAACGGCATCCTCGCTCTGTGCCGAGGCGGTGATAACGAGCGACTCGCTGCCGCTCAACTGCTTCACGTTGCGACTGCCCTCAAAGGTGATGAACCTGAGCCGCTCGCCATCGGGGAAAAATTCCTCGGGATAGCGCCGCAGCACTCGGTTGTACATGCTTTTGATTGCCGAGGCGGTCTGCTGCAAGTGTCCGCAGATGAGGCTGTTCCAGTTCTTTTTGAGCACGAGCTGAATCCATATCATGTAGATTTGCACCAGCGTGGAGCCGCCCCATTGCCGAGCCTTGAGCATAATCATTCGCAACGGTTTGCCTGATAGTCGCTGCGACTCAAGAATTTGTAATACACGGCGTTGCGGGCAGTTGAGCTTGAAATTTATGAACTTCCCCGACATCTTGTCGAGAATGGTCACGCAGGTAGCGCACCAGTATTCGAAGTCGTGCCTGAGGCGCAGCAGTTGCACATCATGGGGCGATGCCACGGGTGTTGACTCCAGCTCTGCCGCCATCGCTTCGGGGATTAGATGCTCATGGGTGGTGCCGTCATCGCCTTGGAAAGGGTAGGACACACGCTTGTTGCAGCATCCTACGCCCGTGATGGGGTCGTAGG
>CALAVD010000501.1 GCA_937892085.1 uncultured Prevotellaceae bacterium | reverse complement strand
TCATCCTCACCTTCGCAGATAAGCTTGATCTCATCACCTGCTTTGACGCAAGCTGCAAGAACGCTTAGCACGCTTTTGGCATTTGCTATATTATCTTTGAATTCAAATGTGACTCTCGACTTATATTTCATCGCCTCGTCACACAGTTCCACGATATAATCGACGACCTCGTTGACCGGCTCTCGATAGACGCGGACATCCTCGACACCGGAGGAGACAGGAAGGTTCTCCCGGATGATCGGCACCGCGCCGTACAGGCGCATCAGGTAAAAATGATAGAACGCCTTGAAGAACAACACTTCGCCGATCCATTTCTCCCGGGTTTCGTCATCCAGGGTAGAATTGACCTTGTCGATGTTCTCCAGTCCCTCGATGCTGTCGTAAGGCAGCGGCTCGGTGAGCGAACGGTAAAACTTCTGACTGAGGATGGGCTGCAAGGTGGCATTGATGAGCGACGACTTGCCGCTGCCACTCACACCAGTGACGCACACCAGCACGCCCAGCGGAATGGTGACATCCACATTCTTGAGGTTGTTTCCCCGGCAGCCGTGCAGGGTTATCGCCTTGCCGTTGCCTGGCCTGCGCTCGGCGGGGATGGCGATTTTCTCCTTGCCGTTGAGGTAACGCGCCGTGATGGTGTCGGCCTTGAGGAGCTGCTTGGGAGTTCCGGCAAACACCACATTGCCTCCTCGCCTACCCGCCTTGGGTCCAATATCAACGACATAGTCGGCCTCAAGCATCATGTCGCGGTCGTGCTCCACAACGAGGATGGTGTTGCCCTCGTCGCGCAGATGCTTGAGCGAGTTGATGAGCCGCCGGTTGTCGCGCTGGTGCAGCCCTATGCTCGGCTCGTCGAGGATGTAGAGCACATTGACAAGCTGCGAGCCAATCTGCGTGGCGAGCCTGATGCGCTGACTTTCGCCTCCCGATAGCGATGCGCTGCTGCGGTTGAGCGACACATAATCGAGCCCCACGTCGAGCATGAACGAGAGGCGACTGTTGATTTCTTTCACCACCTCCTCGGCAATCGCCCACTGGCGCTCAGAGATGTGGTTTTTCAGGTCGAGCATCCAGTCACGCAACTGCGCGATGTCCATGCGGGCGAGTTCGGCGATGTTCTTGCCGCCGAGCCTGAAGTGCAATGCCACCTTGTTCAGGCGGTCACCATGGCACTCAGGGCACACCGTGCGGGTGAAGAACTGCCCCGCCCACTTCTGCGCCTTAGATGTGGCATTCTCGCTCTGCTGCATTTCGATGTACTTGACCAGTCCCTCATAAGCGAGGAAATAGTTGTTGATGCTCATGGTCTCGTTCTTGATGTTGAGACGCTCGTCGGTGCCGTTGAGAATGTCGTCGATGGCCTCCTCGGGCAACTGGTTGAGCGGCATGTCGAGCGAAGCGCCATATTTCTCGCAGATGGCCTGAATTTGCCAGAATATCAATGAGTTCTTGTATTTTCCAAGTGTAGTGATGCCACCGTCACGAATCGAGAGACTCGTGTCGGGCATAATCTTGTCGCGATCGATGATATTGACATAACCAAGCCCCTTGCACTTGTGGCACGCACCCTGAGGAGAGTTGAATGAGAAGCTGTGCGGAGCCGGCTCGGCGTAGGACAGACCAGTGGCAGGGTCCATGAGTGAACGGCTGTAATGCTCGAGTGCTCCACTGTCAGAATCCATCACCATGAGCTGCCCATCGCCCTGCTTGAAGCAGGTGTTGATAGTGTCGCGCAGTCGCACCTCGTCCTTGCGCGCCACCTTGAGGCGATCTACCACCAGCTCCACGTCGTGATTGCGGTAGCGGTCGAGTTTCATGCCAAATGTTATCTCACGCATCTCGCCATCGATGCGCACATGCAGATATCCCTTCTTGCGCAGCTGCTCAAAGAGGTCCTTGTAATGCCCCTTGCGGTTCTTCACCAGTGGCGCGAGCAGGTAAATCTTCTTGCCGTCATATCGCTCAAGAATGAGATTGAGGATCTTGTCGAGCGAATATTTCACCATTTTCTCGCCCGAGAGATAGCTAAATGCGTCGCTGGCGCGAGCGAAGAGCAAGCGCAGATAGTCATAGACCTCGGTAGTGGTCCCTACGGTAGATCGAGGGTTCTTGTTGGTGGTCTTCTGCCCTATTGAGATGACGGGCGAGAGTCCCGAAATCTTGTCCACATCGGGCCGCTCAAGCACACCCAGCATGTTGCGGGCGTAGGACGAGAAGGTCTCAAGATAGCGTCGCTGGCCTTCGGCAAAAATGGTGTCGAACGCCAGCGACGACTTGCCACTACCACTAAGCCCAGTGATGACACTTAGCTTGTAGTGCGGCAACTCCACGTCAATGTTCTTGAGATTGTGAACCCTCGCCCCCTGCACTTGCAGGGCGTCAACTTCTTTATCGTCAAAAATCATCCTTTCAATCAACCACCCAGTTTCGGTTATACACTGTGCTGCCTGCCTTGCTGCGATAGAGCGAGTCCTGCTTAGGCACCTTCACTTTATAGACTTTTCCCGAGGCGTTAGGGAGCTTGGTGCTACGTATCCACGGGTTGGCGTCGCGCAGCTGCATGTAGGTAATGCCGTGCTCCTTTGCCCACGTAACCCAGTTAGAAACAGGCTGACTCACCTCTATCACCTCGCAATCAACAGGTTGATAGAGCTGGCTGCTGTAGATGCGATAGCCAAATTTCTTGGGGTTCTCAAGGAAAAGCTTATAGGCGATGATGCGGAACACATATCTCGATGTCTCGCTCACCAGCCGCAGGTCAAACGAGTTGCTAACCTGCTGAGAGGAGAGTTCGTTGGTAATGCGCCCCGTGCCGGCGTTATAGCTGGCGCACACGGTGGCCCAGTTGTGATATCGAGAATAGGCGTCGCGCAGGTAACGGCATGCCGCCACGGTCTCCTTCTCGGGGTCGTAGCGCTCATCAACATCATCGTTGACCTCTAAGCCATACTGCTTACCGGTTGCCGCCATGAACTGCCATATTCCCGCTGCCTTAGCCGGCGAGAGCGCGTTGATGTCGAGCGAACTCTCGGCAACGGCGAGGTAGATGAGGTCTTCGGGCATATTGTTCTCCTTGAGAATTTCGATTAGTCGCGGAAAATAGCGGTTGGCGCGCTTGATGATGAGCGACGTCATGGTTTGTCCGTAAATCACCGCCGTCATCTCGCGGTCAAGTCGCTCGGCCATGTCGATGCGGTCGAAGCTCACACGGTCGCCACAAAAGTTGATTGACTCGGGAATTTCGGGTGCCGCCACTGTCATGAACTCACCAGCTCGCTG
The DNA here is from genome assembly GCA_937892085.1 of uncultured Prevotellaceae bacterium. GTDB lineage: Bacteria > Bacteroidota > Bacteroidia > Bacteroidales > Muribaculaceae > Sodaliphilus. The sequence continues at coordinate 2,126 of CALAVD010000501.1, read as the reverse complement.
AGCCTGGGTTGAAAACGCTGTTGCACACGCAACTAATGTCACCAAAAGGATGTTGATGTATTTCATAAAATGTGTGTGATTTTTATTGATAGTTATTCCTCGGGGATGTCCGATGAGCCTCCCGAGTTTCGACGCTCGTAGCGCAAGATGTTGATGTCACCACTCTCTTTATACTTCTTGCCGTCGCTGCCAGTGGCGCGAATGACATAGAAATACACCCCCGTGCTCACCAGCTTGCCGCGGTAAGTGCCATCCCAACCGTCGGATGGGTCGGTAAACTCCTTAATGAGCACTCCCCAGCGGTTGTAAATCCAGCAGTGGAAATCAACAATAGACTTGTAAGACACCTTCCACACGTCATTGACGCCTTCGGTAGTACCGGGCGAGAAGATGTTTGGACATATCAGCTGACTCTCGCCGATGTTCACAGTGTAGGTCTCGCTATAGTCTTCACAAGAGCCGTCGCTATTGGCATAATAGAATCGCCAGTAGGTGGTCCCCATCTCCTCGAAAGTGTACTCCACCTCATCTTGAGAGAAATCCATCAAGATGTAGTTGAAATCGGGATTATCGCTCACCTGCCACTGCTTGAACGACACAGCGTCGGTGCAATAGGCTGTGAACGTGATTACAGCCGGTGCTGAGCCACCGAGTGCCACGCCCTCGCTCTTCTGCTCGTTGTCATGGTCACGTTCTTCCTGAATGGCGGTGGTCTCCACGCTGATAGCTACAGCCGAATAGGTGTCGGACGTTTTGCTGATTTTCTCTCCCCAGAATTCCAGGAACTTGTCGCCGCTGATTGTGAAAGTGGTGTTGCAATAAGGGGCGGGCACAGCAGTAGATGTCTTGAGATATTTCTCTTTCTCTACCACGTCAACCTCATCCCACCTTGTGTCCTCGGCGTTCCACTCAAGCGTGTGGTATATCACTTCGATCTCTCGGTCAAGAGACTTGTTGACATCATACCTCATCTCAGGAGCATATCCATCGACATTCAGCACAGTAGTGCCGCAGTCGCTCTCGGGCTCAACAACCACGCTGTTGAGCCGCATGCGGCAAGTGCTGTAGTCAATCACCCATAGGTAGGTGCGCACATCTCCCTCGGTGATGAGATAGCCCTGGCCAGCAACCACTTGTGGTAGAGTTGTCACATCGCCATTGCTAACAACAGAGATGTCGTTGTATATCCTTCCGCCATTGACCACTGTAAAAGATTGCCAACTAACATTATTAGGGTCAGCATGAGCGGTGTAGCTCATCGACACCCCTTGTGCCGAGTAGAGCACATACACTGCCATTTCACCTGTGGAAGTCGATTCGCCTTCCTGATAAACCGGCTTTGAGTTACCCTCAAAACTTATCTGGGCCACAGCCGATGTCGCAGCCAGAGCCATCAGCAAAGGTATAAAAAAATATTTTGCAATATTCATAATTAAAAAGTAAACAAGTTGACGAGTTAACGAGCAAAAGAATTGACGAGACAACTATAGACTCTCAACACTCCACTCTTAACTCAACCCTAATTAATATATAACGTAGCAAGAACACTAAAATTGTTCATGCAGCTGACATTGGAGCTTTGATAGTCTCAATCATTTCGTCAATGAGATGCTCTTAGAAGCCAAGCGTCATCTTTTCCAAGCATTGATCACCTCTCCGATATACTCTGTGTGCAGTCCGGCAGGGAAATTGGAGTACATCTGTCGCGGCACATCATCCTTAAAAAATTGCGGGTCGAACGGTGCGGCATACATGATGCGGCACTCGATGACCAAATCGGCTTCGAGGTAATAAGGCGTACCGTTCTCGGTGTAGGCAGTGTGGAGGTTCAAGGCTTTTGCCTTGTCGCCGTCGCGTCCGCTCTTGGTGTCCATGTATTCAAGAATTTCTTCCTTGCGGTCACTAAAAGCCATGACAGTGAAATACTGCGCACTGTCCATAAATTGCTTGGTATAGCGCCGCTCGGCGACATATACCGTGACAGCGGTCTTGCGCCACAGCGTGCCTATCCCGCCCCAGCCTATGGTCATGGCATTGCTCTGCCTCTCGTCGCCGGCAGCCAAGAGCAGCGCATGGCGAAACCAGTTGAATCCGTTCTCGTCAAACTCTTGTTCAACGGCAATCGC
>CALAVD010000500.1 GCA_937892085.1 uncultured Prevotellaceae bacterium | reverse complement strand
CAAAAACAACCAAGAACCCATCTCAACATTTTATTAATTTATAGAACCCACCTTGTTTTTGTCAGGTTTTGAATAAAATGCTCACGCTCGGCAATGTTCAAACAAGTTTGACGCCACTCTCGCTTAATCGCATTTTTGTTTGATAAAAGTGACATCGCTCACAGCAGATACTGCCGTTGTCACTGCCGCAACCCGTGTCAGTCGTCATTGACGATTAAGGGTTGCGTGTCGTCGCTTGGCGCAGGCTCATTGCTGACCGAGGGTTTCATGTCGTCGGGGTAAGAAACTCGGGTGTGATAGAAGGTGAGCAGGCGCTTTATCAGGCACTTTTTCACCTCGGTGATGTCTTTGAAGCTGATGGGAGCCTCGCTGAACATGCCGTCGGCAATTTGTGCCTCTACAATCTTATCTACCATTTCGGTGATGCTTTGCTCATCGGGGTTGCTCAAGCTCTTGGTGGCAGCCTCGCAGGAGTCGGCCATCATCAGTATCGCCGCCTCGCGACTGCTGGGGTTGGGGCCAGGGTAGGTGTAAGGCTCGGTGGGCACTACGCCAGTGGCGCTCTGCCGCAATGCCTTGTTGTAGAAGTAGCGTGTCTTGCCAGTGCCGTGATGCTGCACGATGAGGTCTTTTATCACCTGTGGCAGCTTGGCTTTCTCGGCACGTCGCAGGCCATCGGTGACGTGCGAAATCACTATCGCGGCGCTCTGTTCGGGTTTGAGCACGTCGTGAGGGTTCACGCCACTCTGGTTCTCGGTGAAGAAAGCGGGGTTGTCGATCTTGCCGATGTCGTGATACATCGCACCGGCGCGCACCAGCTGCACGTTGGCACCAATTTGCCGTGCCGCCTCGCCAGCGAGCGTTGCCACCTGCAAGGAATGCTGGAAAGTGCCAGGGCAGTTTTCCGACAGCTCACGCAGCACCTCGTTGTTGATGTCGCTCAGCTCCACCAGTGTCACTTGTGAAGTGAAACCGAAAATCTTCTCCAAGATAAAGATGCCAAAGTAGGCAAACGAGAGCACGATGCAGTTGACGGCAAAGTAGAGAATCACGTGCCAGTCAACAGCCTCGAAGGCTCCATAGCGCACCACATGCTGAGTAACGTAAGTTATGGTGTAGCACAAGAAGATGAAGAATGCGCACACCACTAACTGCGAACGTTGCATCAGTCCCTTGATGGAGACGATGGCGATGATGCCCGCCAAGAATTGCATAATCACAAAGTCGATAGATTCGGGGGCTACAAAGGAACTGAGCAGCACCACCACCATGTGGGTCAAGAATCCTACCGATGTGTTGAAGAATATCGTCACCACGATGGGCACTAAGGCAAAGGGTACTATATACAAGAATCCTGGTCGGAGTAGCGATATGAGATATACAATGAGTACAAACAGCAGGATGAAGCTGAAGAGGAACACCATGCTCCGCAGGCTCTTGAACACGTTGGGGACAAGGGTGCGGATGAAAAGGTAATAGGCCAACAAGATGAGGAACAGAAGCACGATGTTGCCATAGCGTGAGAAACTTTTCATCGAGTTGTCGAGGTTCTTCTCTTCAAGAAGGCGCTCATAGGTCTTGAGCAGGGTGTATTTCTCGGGGGTGACGATTTCGCCATAATCGATGATGCGCTCGCCCTTCAGCTTCATGCCGTGAGGCGCTAAGGCAAGCTTGTGAGCCTCATTGAGCTGCGCTTCCGACTTTGCGGCGTCATAATCCAGCGTGGGCTTGATGTTGTTGTAAAGAATCTCTAACACCTGCCGCTCGTCGGCGAGGTGCATCTGCGAGATGGCGTCTCTCAGCTCTTTATAGGCCACCTCATGCGACCGTAACTGTGCGGCATCCACCTTTTTCACGTCGATGTCGTCACTGGTGTAAAGCCTAATCTGGCTTACAGTACCTTGCGTGATCTTGTTCTGTGTCTCTATGTCGATGATGCCGTCGCTGAGCATGCTATCCACATTGGCGATGATCTTGTTGCGTGCCGCAGACTTCAGCGAGGGGATATTGCTCAGGGAGGACGTGATGTTAGAGAGCGCCTCCTCTTTGGCATCGTTTTTCAACGAAAAGAACGGTGCAAAATTAGCAGTGATGCTGTCCTCGATGTGCTTTGTCTCCACCGAGTCATATTCTATGGGAATCTCAAAGGGTGCGATGAGCTTGGGGTAGTTCCACGGACGCCCCTCGATATACACGAGTTTGTCGCTGGTGCCTCCCACTAAGAAAAGTGATAACACTCCCACCGTGAGAGCGATGAGAAACATGATACTCACTTTTGTCTTTAACGATTGCTTCATTAAGTTCTTCATAAGCGTGAATTAGAAGTTAGTGTTGCTTCAGCTCAAGCGGGCGGCACGAGTGACGCCTTTCACCTTGCCTAACTGCTTGCACATCTTGGTGACTGTGCCCACATCCTCGACCAGCACATTCATCTCGCACAAGAACACGCCGTCATTCGACGTGATATTGAGACGCCTGATGTTGATTGCCATGTTGGTGGAGATAAGATAGATGATCTCTTGCAATATTCCCATGCGGTCGATGCCTTCTATCCTGATAGAGGCGAAGAAGGTCTCATTGCTCAGTTGCCACTCGGTCTCGATGATGCGGCTGCCATAGCCGCTCTTGAGACGCATGGCGGTGGGGCAGTCAATCTTGTGGACCACCACCTCGTTCTTGCGGGAGACGAACCCGAGCACATCGTCGCCAGGAAGGGGATGGCAGCACTTTGAGAGGCGGTAGTTGCTGTTGCCGTCAACTGTCTTGAGCACATACACCTTCTTGCGGTCGATTTCGCTGCTTGTTGTGGGCTCGCTCTCGGAGGTGTCTTTAGCCGACTTGCTTCCAAACGAGTTGCGCCATAGCTTGCTGAGCAGGTTTTGCGATGCCGGTTTCAGTGCTTTCAGCAACACAGGCGACAGCTTGATGTCGCCGTTTCCTATCTTGAGGTACAGCTCGTCCTTGTTCTGCACTCCTAAGGTGCTGATGATGCGGGTGAGGTTCTCGTTGTTGATTTCGGCAGAGTTCTGTGCCATGAAGTCTTTGAAGAGCTCCTCGCCACGATCCATCACCTCGCGGCGTATGTGCCTGAAAGCGAGATTTAAACGAGTCTTGCCCTTGGCGCTAACCACAAACTTTGCCCATTCGGGCTTGGGCCTCATCGACTGTGAAGTGATGATTTCCACCTGATCGCCGCCAGCGAGCTTGTGAGAGATAGGCACCAACTGGTGGTTCACCTTGCCGGCGATGCAGTGATATCCTATCTCGGAGTGCAGCGTGAACGCCAGGTCGAGCACTGTGGCACCCTTTGGCAGCGTGATGTTGTCGCCCTTGGGGGTGAACACCGTGATCTCGCGGGCATAGAGGTTGAGCTTTATCGAGTCGAGGAAGTCGAGGGCGTTAGGCTCGGGGTTCTTGAGAATTTCGTCAATTTCCCTAATCAACTTCTCGAGTTGAATGTCTTCCTCAAGTTCGCCGCCACCTTCTTTATATATCCAGTGGGCTGTCATGCCGCGCTCGTCGATGATGTCCATCTTGCGGCTCCTGATTTGCACCTCTATCCACTCGCCATTGGGACCCATCACCGTGAGGTGCAGGGCGCGGTAGCCGTTGGGCTTGGAGCGTGTGAGCCAGTCGCGAATGCGGCCTGGATGTATCTTGTTGTAGATCTTTGTTATCTCGTTGTAGATTGCCCAGCAGGTGATGTTCTCGTCTTTATCGTGGGGGCAGTCAAAGACGATGCGCGCAGCATAGATGTCGTAAATCTCGTCGATGGGGATGCGCTTGGCCTGCATCTTTTTCCATATCGAGTAGCACGACTTCACTCTTGCCTTGAACTCATATTCCAAGCCCATGGCGTCGAGGCGCTCGCGGATGGGTTGCGAGAATCGCTCAAACATGTTGTTGCGTTTGTTGGCGCTGGCATCCACGGCTTCGGTGATTGTCTTGTAGATATCGGGGTGCTCGTATTTGAAACTCAAGTCCTCGAGCTCCGACTTGATGGCAAAAAGTCCCAGTCGGTGGGCGAGGGGAGCATAGAGGTAAAGGGTCTCGCCAGCAATCTTATACTGCTTGGCAGGAGGCATAGAAGCGAGAGTGCGCATGTTGTGCAGGCGATCGGCAATCTTGATGAGTATGACCCTCACATCCTGGTTCATGGTGAGCAGGAGCTTCTTGAAATTCTCGGCTTGTAGCGAGGCTTTGTCGCCAAAAAAATCTCGCGAAATCTTGGTGAGGCCGTCAACGATGTTGGCAATCTTCTCGCCCACCTTCTCGCCGGTTTCGGCTATCACTTCGTCGCCAAAGATGGCTTTTATATCTTCTACCGTGTAGTCGGTGTCTTCAACCACGTCATGAAGCAATGCGGCGCATATCGACGTTGACCCCATTCCTATTTCCTGACTCACCACTGTGGCAACGGCAATGGGATGAAGTATGTAAGGCTCGCCCGAGCGACGATGTATATCCTCGTGAGCCCTGCGGGCAAAGCGATAAGCTTTCTCTATCTTTTCTACTCGTTTGCGGTGAGCGCTTGATAGATAACCGTTTATAAGCTTTTGATAAGCATCGTCTATTAATTTGTTTTCTTCCTCCTGCGTCATGTGATTAGGTTGTGAAAAGTTGAACTGATATTCCAAAAAATGCGATTAAGCGAGAGCAACGCCGTGCCCCAGCACAAGCACTGCCGAGCGTGAGCATTTTATTAAATTTACAAAATTAGTGCAAGTTGAGATAATTACAAAATGAAAAACAAAATTTTTTATTTTTATTTACGAGCGCAC
>CALAVD010000499.1 GCA_937892085.1 uncultured Prevotellaceae bacterium | reverse complement strand
GGAAGACATTGCGCAAGCGCAGCCTTCTCTCGCTTAATCGCATTTTTGCGTTGCAAAGGTAGTGATTTTTTTTTTACTGGCAATAGGTTTTGTAAAAAATCACGAAAAAAATCGTATAAAGCCATTTTTTGACGCCACAATAGGCATTATTGGCAAGAAAAGTAGTACCTTTGTAGATTATTTCGCCTGACGTCATTTCATGCGGAATTTTGACAAAAACTAATATGAGCGAAGACAACAAAAAGAACAAGAATAAAAAGCAAGACGAGGAGTCGATCATCAACCAGGCGGCGAGCGAAGAATACCGCTATGGCTTTGTGAGCGACTTCGAGACCGACGTTATTCCCAAGGGATTGAATGAGGATGTGGTGCGACGCATCAGCTCTCTCAAGAACGAGCCCGAGTGGCTCTTAGAGTTCCGCCTCAAGGCGTTCCGCCACTGGCAGACACTTAAGCTGCCTAAGTGGGGCAAGGTGAACATGCCTGACATCGACTTCCAGGCCATCAGCTACTATGCCGCCCCGCAAACCAAAACCAGCGACAAGAAGGAGATAGACCCCGAGCTTAAGAAGACTTTCGACAAGCTGGGTATTCCTCTTGAGGAGCAGAAGCGATTGAGCGGCATGGCGGTTGACGCAGTGGTCGATAGCGTGAGTGTGCACACCAGCTACCGTGAGCGACTCGCCGAGTTAGGAGTGATTTTCTGCTCAATCAGTGAAGCGGTGAAGGACTACCCCGACCTCGTGAAGAAATATATGGGAACCGTGGTGCCCTACACCGACAACTTCTTTGCGGCCCTCAACTCGGCAGTGTTCAGCGACGGCTCGTTTGTCTATATCCCCAAGGGCGTGCGCTGCCCCATGGAGCTGTCGAGCTACTTCCGCATCAACGCGGCGCAGACGGGCCAGTTTGAGCGCACTCTCATCGTTGCCGACGATGACAGCTACGTGAGCTACCTTGAGGGTTGCACAGCACCCATGCGCGACGAGAACCAACTGCACGCCGCCATCGTTGAGATTATCGTCGAGGAGCGTGCCGAGGTCAAGTACAGCACCGTGCAGAACTGGTACCCGGGCGACAAGGACGGCCGTGGCGGCATCTACAACCTCGTCACCAAGCGCGGCATCTGCCGTGGCGACCACAGTAAACTCTCGTGGACGCAGGTGGAGACCGGCAGCGCCATCACGTGGAAATATCCCAGCACCATCCTCAAGGGCAACAACACTGTGGGCGAGTTCTACAGCGTGGCGCTCACCCGCAACTACCAGATGGCCGACACAGGCACCAAGATGATACACTTAGGCAAGAATTCCCGCTCGACCATCGTGAGCAAGGGCATCAGCGCTGGGCACAGCGAGAACAGCTACCGAGGCATGGTGAAAGTGGCGCCAGCCGCCACGGGCTGCCGCAACTACACTCAATGCGACAGCCTGCTACTGAGCGACACCAGTGGCGCCCACACCTTCCCTGTTATTGAGGTGGGCAACGACTCGAGCATCGTGGAGCACGAGGCCACCACCAGCAAAATCAACGAGGACCAGATTTTCTACTGCAACCAGCGCGGCATCAGCACCGAGGATGCCGTGGGACTCATCGTCAACGGCTACGCCCGCGACGTGATGAAGAAGTTGCCCATGGAGTTTGCAGTCGAGGCCCAGCGCCTCCTGAGCGTCTCCCTCGAAGGCAGCGTGGGATAATTTTAATGCAGAATGCACAATGCTTAATGCACAATGCTTAATGCACAATGCTTAATGCACAATGCT
>CALAVD010000498.1 GCA_937892085.1 uncultured Prevotellaceae bacterium | reverse complement strand
TTCGTAAAATAAGCGGAAATTAGACGAATTTATCCTCTAATTTCCCGGGGAAATGCAGAAAATTCCAATTTATCGGGATTTTCTGCCCGATTTTTTAACATGAGCAGCAAACGTGTTAAAAAATCCCCGAAAAAATAACGTGAAAGCCTTTATTTGTCGGTGTTCTCGCTGAAAAGTTTCTGCAATTTTGTAAACAAAATTGAAAGATTTCAAGCGATAAAAATAAATATCGGCTGAAAATCAGCCGATTAAGGGGTTTAAGGGGCGAAAAATTTCGCCCCTTTCACGAAGTTGACCCCCCTTCCGCCCTGTGGCGTGTGCTCGCTCTCGCTCTCTCTGCCGTGCGTTATATGTAATGCGGTGTGCGTTTTTTGCCATTCAGCCGATGTGCGGTATTGCGCTGCCATGTGCGACGTTCGGTCTTGTCTTTTTTCCGTGAGACTTGTCGTGTTACCTTTGAAACAAAAAACCGCAACTATGAATCAATCAGAATTTGACGAATTAACCGACCTCGTTGATGCCCTGCGTGCAGAGACCGAGACGAGCGGTATCACTCCAGAGCGTCTGGGTGCGATTATTCAGCGCATAATAGACATACTCCCTGACCTCGATGACTCAGCGATTGCCAATGCTGCCCAAACAGCTCTCGAAGCTGCTCAAGCTGCCGTCAACTTGGCGAATTCTGCGCTGAGTGCTGCTCGGTCAGCCGAAGCCTCAGCAAATAACGCAGCCGACACCGCCGCTGGCTTAGCGAGCGACGTGGCCACCGCTTTAAGTCAAGCGTTGTCAGCGTACGAGAGTGCTCAGACCTCAACTTCGGCAGCGCAGCAGGCCACAAGACAGGTGTCGCAGCTGTCTTTACGAGTATCAACGCTTGAAACTTTCAAGTCCGATACAGAGAGGCAGCTTGCTAAAACTCCCGAGTATCACAGTGCCACATGGCTCGACAGCGAGGAGGGCGTGTTTGACGAAGAAAATCCCGGCCGTCGTCAACTCGTGCGTTACACCTCAATGCTCGATGCTATCGAAGGAGGCAAGAAGCTCATCAAGAAGAACAACATTGTTGCCAATGGCATCGACGTTACTGGCGGGGTCATCATCCTGTCCTTCCTAGAGATTGACGCAAACAAGGTGATAAATATAAGCGTTTATCGTGTCACCCGCCCGGGAGGGGCTAACTACTGTGTTGTAGAAAAGTCGCTACTCCCTATGCCCTTTTACGATGCAACATGGGCAAAGACTATCGGCGGAAGTCGTGAGCAGATGGATGAGTTCATCAACATCATCAATGCGACCCCTCGTTGCGTAATGATGGCCGACAACCTTCCTATAGTGTGGGCTGCCATGCGCAGCAACGATGTCGTGCAGTTCTCGGTGATGCGAGATAGAGGCGTTCGCCTCTACACTGTTGAGTACAGTAGTGTTGCCGGTGAGACGCATACCACATACGAAGATATAACTTTCAGTTAAAAAAATGATATGGGAAACTTAAGAAATCCTCAGTTGCAGGAAGTGCACACCAAGAAGGGTGACTACCTGCGCTACAAAGGACGTGATAGCAAATATCACTTCCTCGAGAAATTGGAGATGCCCGAGAATGACACCAACTCTGTCACCTGGGCGCAGCTCAAGGAAATGCGCGACAATGCGCTCTTGGATCCAGGAATGCTCTATCGCATCACTGACTATCAATGCACCACCAGTCAAGCGGACACTCGGAGTGCCGGGCATCTTTTTGACGTGGTAGTCCAGGCTCTTGGTCCAGACACGTTGAGTGAGCGAGCATGGGCGATGCCACATGATGGCGATGAATACTTCCAGGATTCTAAGCTCGAGGCGTGGCAGTTGTGGTATTGTCTCGACAACGACACCTCACGCTTCGCTTGGGCTGATGCCGAGGACGGCAAAGGTGTGATTTGGCGCATGGTTGATGAATGGGGCAACGACTGTCCGTATGACTTCAAGAACATTCAGTTCAAGAGGTGGGCTGTCACTGGCTTGTCGAAAGGTAGTGACGAGATGAAGGCAGCGTTGATTTATGACGCTGACGACAACCCCTTCTACTTTGGTATCTACAACTCGGTGTATGGTGATGTAGTTGCCCCAATAAATGCAGAGATTGACGACCTAACCAATTGGGCATGGCATTACACTTTCCACGGCTGGAGAAAAGCTGCTGATGGCGAGTTGACACCTTATGACAAATCGTCGGAGCAATTCACTGCGCCCGATGAATTTAAGCAATGGTCAGCAGAAGAATATGAAGAGGCAGGCACCACCGACATCTGCAAAGATAATATTCTTGGTCACAACCTCGACCGTAATGTCATGGACAATGAGGGTTCTTCGCTCTATCGTGATGCAGCAGAAGAATTGCCCAATAATGTTTTCATGTCGATGTCGTATTGCTACTATGACGAGGAAGAAGGTTGGTCATACAGCTTTGACGAGACCTACAGCAACCGACTTGGCGACAAATGTTACAATAACACCTTTGGGAACGGCTGTTACAATAATACCTTTGGGAGCAACTGCTACAGCAACACCTTTGGGAACAGCTGTTACAATAATACCTTTGGGAACTACTGTCACGACAACACCTTTGGGAACTACTGTCAAAGCAACACCTTTGGGAACGGCTGTAGCTACAACACCTTTGGGAACGATTGTTATAGAAACACCTTTGGGAACTGGTTCAATCAAAACACGTTTGGGAACGGCTGTAGCTACAACACCTTTGGGAACTACTGTTGCTACAACACCTTTGGGAACGGCTGTCACTACAACACCTTTGGGAACTACTGTCAAAGCAACACCTTTGGGAACTACTGTCAAAGCAACACCTTTGGGAACGGCTGTTACAATAACACCTTTGGGAACAACTTTTACCTCAACACCTTTGGGAACGATTGTTATAGAAACACCTTTGGGAACAATTTTGAGCAGAGCAGCATAGGTGATGGAGTCAACAACATCACAGTCTCAAAGGGTTATGTGAAGTGGATTATCATTGAGAATGGCAATCAGAAGATTACCATAACATCCAACAAGACAACGAGTTCGAGTCAGTATATCCGCAACATTGCCATTGCTCTTGGCGTCAATAACAGTAGCACTGTCAAGACTATCAGCCACAACACTACCAACGACACCTTCAAGACCACATATCAGAACGCTAATTCAGAAGTTGTTGACGTTTAAAATCAGAGAGTTATGAAAACTACAGATAATCAACATTACATGGCCGACAAAGGCTGTTTCATTGTTCGCAAGAGCGACCAAGTGATTATGGGTGAGGCTATTGACCTCGGCAGCGAAGATGTAATCGAGAACTACGAGGACCAGCCTTACACCGAGGAAAGCTACCGTGAGTTTTACGCCTCGATAGGCATCGACATCGCCTCCCAAAAAGAGGTGGAAAACGGGCGCAAAAACCGCAAGAAAAACGGTGCTTGATGCCACAATGATGCCCTCATGGGCAATCAATAAGGCATCAATCCCTACAGGCTTATAGGCAAGACAGTGGCGCAACCGTATTGATTTCAATCGGTTGCGCCACTTCTTGTGAGCCGTAGCGATTAGTTGTTCCCAAACTTTAACAGAGAGTTAAGTGCGCAAGTCGTTGCTGCCTTTGCTCTTGCGAGACCTTGTCAGTGAGGAGAACACCATGGCGAAACTTCTCAAGGTTATTGAAAAGCGTCTCATATCCCGCAATCGTGCGAGCTTTACGTTCCGAGGCTGTGACGATGGATCGCGCGAAGTCGATGAAGGTGGATGATGGCGCAGCAGCTTCACGGATCGCTCGCCGCATCGTGTCGAGCGACGGGTAGATGCCACGCTTGATGTAGTCAATCTCTATTCTCTCCAGACGAGATTTGTAATCGTTGATAACAAAGTTGTATTCGTCGGCCATAGGATGATCGACAACCAAGCCACGTCGCCACTGATGGGGCTCGATGTGGATGTGCGTGGTGAAATAGATACGGCTGCCATGCTGCAGCATCTCGATTTGAATAAGCGCCTCGCCATGCTTATCAAGACGATGGGCGCGATTGAATACTGCTCGGTACTGAATTTTTGTGTACATGATAATTATTATTAAAAAAATCCATATAATAATAGACCTCCCCACCAGCAACAAAGCCGGTGGGGAGGTTTCCGAGCAAAAAAAGTCTCGATTGTTCTGCGCCACTTGCTTCACACCCATTGGGGTTAGGGGTGGGGCAATAA
>CALAVD010000497.1 GCA_937892085.1 uncultured Prevotellaceae bacterium | reverse complement strand
GGTCGAAGCGTGAATGAAGGTGAAGGTGTCGGTGATGGGGTCTACGTCGACCACTATGCCCACGTGGCCCACCTGCCGGCCTGAGCGTGGCGAGGTGAAGAACACCAGGTCGCCGGTCTGCAGGTCGCTGCGCTTCACGGGTTGGTTGATGGCGTACTGCTCGCGCGAGGAGGCGCCTATCCACACGTTGTTCTGGTGCTTGTAGACATAGCTGGTGAAGCCCGAGCAGTCAAATCGGTGTGGTCCGTTAGCGCCCAAGCGATAAGGAGTGCCTTTAAATTTGTAAGCAAATTTCAGCAGATTGTCGATTTGTGAATTGGTGTTTTCTGTGTTGTCGATTTGGGTTGTCCCTGCAATGCCCTTAATTTCATTAGGCTCAGGGTCTTCGGCGAGAGCTGTAAAATTAAAAGAAAAAACAGTGACTAATGTGTAAAAAATAATACTTGAAAAAAACTTCATTACTCTAATTATTTGTTATACATGTGCTTGAGAGATGTGTAACAATACACGCTCTTAGCCATTAATTCTCAAATTGATGGCACAAAATTACAAATGGCAGCCCAGATGGGCAACCATTCTTTACGTTCTGTAACATTTAGTTTTGTAAACAGCCACTACATGTTTTTACGCTCATTTACCACCACTGCGGTGCTTACAATCTGCAACTTACATTCAAAAGCAGAAGGTTGGAATCGAAAGAAAAAACATATTTTAACTTAAAATGAGGTTCTTAAAGGTTTTTTGTGTAACTTAACACTTAACACTTACCCCTTAAGTTTTATATCCACTATTGCTGGACCTATGTTATCGATAATATCGCTTGCGATAATGCTTTGCTCTCCCTGCTTTACCACCGCAATGTCTCCGGCATGACCATGGATAAAGACACCCATCCACACGCTCACGTCGGGAGAGTAGCCTTGCGCGATGAGACCAGAGATGATGCCAGTGAGCACGTCTCCGCTGCCCGCCGTTGCCATGCCAGGATTACCGCTGCTGTTGATATACACTTTGCCGTCGGGGCGCACCGTCATGGTGTAGTGGCCCTTGAGTACAATGGTGATGTTATGGTTCCTCGACACGTTGATAGCTCGCTTAAGTCGGCCCTCATCGGTGATGTTACGCTCTTTGGAGTTCTGGAACAAGCGGTCAAACTCCCCAGAGTGAGGAGTGATGATAGAGCCCTTAGGTATGCTGCGCAAGAGCATGGGTCTCGCTGCGATGCAGTTGAGTGCGTCGGCGTCGAGCAGACATGGCTTGCGATAGTTCTTCAAGAAGTGGTCAACGGCATCGATGGTTTCGTCGTGAGTGCCCATGCCAGGACCCAGAGCCACCACGCTGTATCGACGGTTGGTTTTTATCTCGCTTGTGCACATATCGCTGGTGTCGGCCTCATAGAGCACCTCAGGGCAGGAAATCTGCATGATGGTGTTAGCATTCTCAGGTCCATGCACCGTTATCAGTCCAGCGCCTATTCGCATCGCTCCACGCGCCGCCAGTATCGCAGCACCCATCATACCGTAGCTGCCCGCCACGAGGTAGAGCGTTCCGTTGTCATATTTGTTGATAAATGGGTCAAGAGGTCTGAGTGCACCTCTCACGTCCTCCTTCTCGATGAGATAGAAGTCCGCCGAGGTCGCAGCAATAGCATTAGGGCTCAGGTCGATGTCAAGCACCTCACACTCGCCTATGTAGTCGGCATTCTCGCTGAAGAAGAACGAGAGCTTCTTCGCGCCAAAAGTCAGCGTGAGGTCTGCCCGGATGATGTGGCGACGATCCACTCCCTCGTTCCACTCGCAGAACAGTCCCGACGGCATGTCGATGGCAACGATATATGCATCGCTGTTGTTGATATACTGCACGAGCGATGTATAGCCCCCCTTCAGTGGGCTGTGCAATCCCGATCCGAAGAGCCCGTCAATCACGACGTCGTTAGGTCCCAACTCGGGAGGATTGAAGTTGTCGATAATCTCGGTGAAGTCTATGTCACCCATTTCAAGCAGACGCTCTCGGTTGTCAGCACAGCACTGGCTCAGTTGCGACGAGCGTATGTTGAACAAGAACACCTCGGGACGGTATCCCTGCTCGTAGAGCATACGCGCCACCGCCAGGGTGTCGCCGCCGTTGTTGCCTGGACCGGCAAAGATGATGATGCGCTTGTTGGTGCGCCACCGCGACATGATTTCGTAGGTCACAGCACTTGCGGCGCGCTCCATCAGCTCCAGCTCGGTGATACCCTCGTTGGAAATAGTCTCGCGGTCAATTTTCTTTATTGCTTCGTTGGTAAATATCTTCATATCAAAATACTCGTTTTATTTGTTCTCAATTGCCATTTCACACGTGTCATTCATATCAAAAAAGAGAAATGGCCCACTTTTTCATTTCAAACTACAAAATTACATAAAAAACAATTTATAACAACCATTATCCCAAGAAAAAAAATTTTTTTTCTGAAAGCTGGGGAAACCTGTCAAAAATTGAAGGGTCTAGATCGGAAGAGCGTCGTGTAGGGAAAGAGTGTAGATCTCGGTGGTCGCCG
>CALAVD010000496.1 GCA_937892085.1 uncultured Prevotellaceae bacterium | reverse complement strand
TACTTTCACATAACAACCACCCCGATGCAGCATCGTGACATCGAGGTGGTTGTTTTCTTAATAAAGCTTACATGCTAATAAGAAACAAGCTGACGGGGCAAGTCTAACTGGTTTTTAGTTTTTATGGTTGTTGAGTTGGCAACTTTACGAGCAAAATAGATTGTGCATAGAACAAAATTGGCGTTGTTCATTGCAATACTTTAAAAATGAATCATAAGGATTAGTGGTGTTTATTATTAATAATTGGTAATTTTATAAGTTCATGAAGAAAAAAAGCAAGAAAAATTTGGTGGATTGGTGAGTTTTTGTTTTCTTTGTGGGTTGAAAAGAATAATCTGAAATAATCATTATTAATATCTAAAAACATTTTGCGAGATGAAGAAATTTTTACTTATTCTTACTTTAGTTGCAATAGCTTGCTCGAGCGCCTCGGCTGCCGGTAAGTTGTTGAAAAAAGACCCTAACAGCTATGAGACCGTTAATGGCATCAGTATGCGCAACCTGTGGCTCTTGGACCGCTTCCACTATGGAACTAACGAGCTGCAGACCGACTATGACTGGTGTAATGTCTATGCCCGCACCGCCACAATTCAAGATGGCATCGTCTATATTGCCCGCACTGGAGGCAAAACGATTATCAGGCCTAATTCTGATGGCGGCAACGACACCATCTCGGCTGCTGTAGTATATCGCTTTGATGCCTTTACTGGCGAAGAAATGGCACCACTTGATATTACTCTCAATGGAGAGCCATATTCTGGTGGCACACTTGGCGCCAATAACATTGGCAAAGACAACTTTGGTCATGTGTGGCTGGCTCCCTACACCAGCGAGCTGGCAGCAGCCCAACCAATCTATCAGCTTGATGTGGAGACTGGTGAGATTACTTTAATTGCAAGCCTCGACAAAGGCACATTAGCACGTGTCGACTATATTGACCTTGTTGGTGACTTGACTCTGCAAGAAGCTGAATGTAACATCATGGGACCTGGCTCCCAGGTGCCAACCGTGTTTGCTTGGCATAATGAACAGTTTGGCGATGCCGACACTTGGGAAGGCTTCTATGCCGGTGACCCATATTATGATTTCACTGATTTCTATCCTGAGAGTCAGACGCAGTGGGGTTTTGCACCAGCGAGCCGCTTCATCCTTGACGAGGATGAGGACTCTCGTTACAGTGGTCAATACTTCTACATTGACGGCTTCACCACAGTTCCTACTCTCTACATGACTGATGGTAGCATCATCGACGGCTTTGGCAGCCTTGAGCAAGAAGAGCTTGACGCTGACAGCTTACTGATGCCTAAGGTTGGCACCAACGGCGTTGCAGAGTTCAAACTCGGTGACCGCAACTTTATTGTTTATTCTATAGGTCAGTATGACGAACCTAACTCTT
>CALAVD010000495.1 GCA_937892085.1 uncultured Prevotellaceae bacterium | reverse complement strand
CAATGACATAACGATGAGCAAGAACCAGAGTTTCTTCATCGCCAAGTGGTGGTACTGGCTCATTTTTGCTGCTGCACTGCTGCTCACAATTACTGGACTAGCAGTTTACCGCAAGATTGAGAAAACTCATGCCAACACAAGTCTCATGCGCACTCGTCGCGCCAGCAAGGTGGCACAACGACGCCTCAAGAAAGCCCAAGAATGTCTCAACAATCACGACAGCAACGGCTTCTACACCGAGACGCTCACCGCCCTGTGGGGCTACCTCAGCGACAAGCTCACCATCCCTGTCTCAGAACTCAGCAAAGACAACATCGCCGTGGAAATGCAGCAGTTCGGCTTCGCACAGCAACACATCGACGACACCCTCGAGATGCTCGAGACCTGTGAGTTTGCGCAATATGCACCATCTCTCGACGATGGCGACATGCCTGCGGTCTATGACAAGTGCGCACAACTCATCGACCAGTTAGAAAAAGTAAAACGCCGTAAAACCGCCACAACATGAAGAATCGACTGATAACATTACTGACTCTCATGCTCATTGCCGTCACTGCACTGGCAAGCGGCATCGACTATATAGAGCAAGGCAACAAAGCCTATGAGCAAAAACAGCACAAAAAAGCCGTTGAGATGTATGAACGTGCCCTGCGCGATGGCGAGTCGTCGCCGCTGCGCTACAACTTAGGCAACGCCTACTATCGTCTCAACGACCGAGCTCACGCCATCCTAAACTATGAGCGGGCTTTGAAGCTCGACCCAGGCAATAGTGATGCGCGCTACAACCTTAACTTCGTCAACGAGAAATCAAAAATCAACGAGACCAGTGGCTCCAACTACTTTACCAACCTCCTCTCGGGGTGGGTGGGACATCTCTCGAGCAACACCTGGGCGATAATTGCCATTACGCTATTTATCCTAATGCTCGCGGGCATCGCCTGCTACCGCATTGCCAGGAGCGTGGCATTGCAAAAGACGGGCTTCTTTGGCGCCATCGTGCTGGGAATCTTGGCATTGCTGGCGTTGGCAAGCTCACTATATGTGTATCACCACACCACCAAGACCACCTATGCCATTGTGATGACCGACAAAGCCCCTGCCAACAAGTCGCCACGCGAAGGCGAGAAAGAGGAATTTAATTTGCCCAGTGGCACGAAAGTCGAAGTTGTTGACTCTCTCGACAACAAAAACCAGCAAGGCGTGTGGTACATGATAGTGACCAGCAGCGACAAAACCGGCTGGATGAAAAAAGCCAATCTTGAGAAGATATAGATAAGAGTGCACTTTAAAAAGTGGCATTTTGTGCTGATTCAAATATTCAAACGATTAAAGACGATTAAAAACTAATTGAATATCAATTAAATAAAATTCGTTGAAATTAGTTTAATTCGTGTGCTTTTATTTTTTAAAGTGGACTCAGATAATAGTTCATAGTTAATAGTTTTAGCTCTATCTCTGATTTCTAATCTCTGATTTCTTACTTCTGATTTCTTATGGATACATTACAACAATTTGATGCTAACATATTTACCTCTATCAACGGGTGGCACGCGCTATATTTCGACAATCTAATGGTGCTGGTAACAGTAGTCGCCACGTGGCTTCCCATGATACTGATGCTGCTCTACATGATCTGCCGCAAGAAAGGATGGCGAAAGATGCTGGTAGTTCTGCTGGCTGTGGGACTGGTAATCCTTATCGCCGACCAAGTATCGGCAAGCATCATCAAGCCGGCAGTGGCAAGGCTGCGACCCTCACGCAACCCCGACCTGCAAGCCACTATCCACACCGTGAATGGCTACATTGGCGGCATGTACGGCTTCGTCTCCAGCCATGCCGCCAACTGCTTCGGCATTGCTATTCTCCTCGCTTTCATCTTCAAAAATCGAGCGTTCACTTGGTTTATGATAGCGTGGGCATCACTCATGTGCTACAGCCGCCTGTATCTGGGCGTGCACTACCCTGGCGACATCGTGTGCGGAGCCATTCTCGGCGTGGTGGCAGCATGGATTGTATATTCCATATTGAAGTTGCTCAAGAAGAAAAACGAGCAGTGGTTTGACATCTCATTTACCCAAAGTGAGACACGGCAAATGATTTATGCGCTAATTGCCAACGTAGCTCTATTAGCTCTGATTGCTGCTATCATGACATTGCTTTTCGAACACAGCACCGCTATTCCCGACCTGTTAGGTATTCACAAACGTTAATCTATTGGCAGATTACCGACAACTAAGACAATATTTTTTGAAAATAACACTATTTTCTTTCTACTTTTAAAAATAATCACTACCTTTATAGCATATTTCTAAATAACACTTGTTTTTCTAAATCATAAAATCATTTCTATTATGCCAAAGACCATTACTTTCAATGAGCTTCGTCGCATCAAGGCGAGTTTGCCCGAGGGCTCTACACACGAGATTGCCGAGAAATTGAACCTCAGTGTTCAAACAGTGAGAAACTACTTTGGCGGGTCAAACTATGACTTCGGCATTCACATGGGCGTGCATGTTGAACCAGGCCCCGACGGGGGCATCGTGGTTCTCGACGACCCCACAATCCTCGACATGGCACTTGAAATCCTTGAGAAGCAGAAGCCCAAAGAAGAAGTCTAAACACTGGAATTGCCAGTAAAGCGACATGGAATCCCCACCGCAAGTGAAGATTCCATGTTTTGCTTTTATTATTGGCTCCTCAAGCTCCATAGATTTTTACCTCACAACTTTCTCGCTCGGACGGATATCAAACAACTATCACAACAAGTTAACAACAGTAACAACAAAAATAATAGTTGTGAAGATTATATCAAACAACTATCACAACAAGTTAACAACAGTAACAACAAAAATATTTAGTTGTGTTAGTTGTTAAGATGTTGTTAAAGTTGTTTGATAAACCGTGTCGAAGTCAAAATAATATGTTGTGTGAGTTGTTCATGAGTTGTTAAAGTTGTTTGATAAACCGTGTCGAAGTCAAAATAATATGTTGTGTTAGTTGTTAAGATGTTGTTTATGTTGTTTGATATAACAAAGAAAAGGGAGTCTCCTGCATAATCCTGTGTTTAATGTTGATAGCTAACGGAGGCTGTTGCTACCTTACACTGTCTTTTACAGGTGTGCCGATATTTTTTTAGATTTGGAATGATTTGTAAGATTTCTCGGCGAAGCCGACCCTTGTCGCTTGGGTGACGGAGGAAGCAAGAAACTCTGAACCGTAAACTCTGGACCCATATTATTTAGGCTGCTGCACGCCTTTCATTGAGAGGGCAATGCGCTTGCGCTCAAGGTCAACGCTCACAACGCGCACTCTCACGTGCTGGTTGAGTTTTACAGCCTTCGACGGGTTCTCCACACGTTTATCACTCAACTGCGACACGTGTATCAATCCCTCTTTATGAACTCCCACATCAACAAATGCGCCAAACTGGGTTACGTTTGTCACTATCCCCGGCAGCTCCATGCCTGGTTTGAGGTCGGATATTTCATGCACACTCTCGTCAAATTCCATCGCCTTGACATCGCTGCGCGGGTCACGTCCTGGCTTCTCGAGCTCTTTCATGATGTCGATGAGGGTCAACTCACCCACATCGTGCGAGATGTATCGCTTGATGTCGATGAGATTGCGCTTTTCTTTATCTTTAATAAGCTCGGCCACTGTGCAGTTGCAGTCGCGCGCCATCTTGGTCACCAGGTCGTAGCGTTCAGGGTGCACCGCACTGTTATCAAGAGGGTTGTCGCTCTCAGGCACACGCAGGAAGCCTGCCGCCTGTGTGAAGGTCTTGGGACCGAGTTTTGGCACCTTGAGCAGTTCCTCGCGCGAGTGGAAATCACCGTTCTCGGCACGGTAGTTCACGATGTTTTGAGCAAGCGTGGGGCCAAGTCCCGACACGTAGGTCAGCAGTTCCTTGCTGGCGGTGTTGAGGTTCACGCCCACGCTGTTGACGCAGCTCTCCACGGTGTAGTTCAACGCCTCTTTAAGCTTGGTCTGATCCACATCGTGCTGGTACTGCCCCACGCCTATCGACTTAGGGTCGATTTTCACAAGTTCGGCAAGCGGGTCAAGCAATCGACGACCTATCGACACCGCGCCACGCACTGTCACGTCCTTATCGGGGAACTCGTCGCGGGCTATCTTGCTGGCACTATAGATTGATGCGCCGTTCTCGCTCACGACAAACACTTTCACGTCACGGCGATAGCGAATGCGCTTCAGGAACTTCTCTGTCTCACGGCTGGCAGTGCCGTTGCCTAATGCTATCGCGTCAATCTTGTAGGTCTCCACAAGATTGTGAATCTTCTTGGTGGCACCTTCAATGTCATAATTAGGAGCAGTGGGATAAATCACGTCGTTGTGCAGCAGGTTACCATTCTCGTCAAGGCACACCACTTTGCAGCCGGTGCGGAAACCAGGGTCCACAGCGAGGATGCGCTTGTGGCCTAACGGTGGAGCGAAGAGCAGCTGACGCACGTTCTGGGCAAACATCTCGATGGCCTCGGCGTCGGCACGCTCCTTGGAAAGAGCGGCAAACTCGTTCTCAATCGACGGCTTGATGAGACGGTCGAAGCTGTCCTCGGCAGCCTCCTCCACGAGTTGCGATGTCTCTCCCTTGCCCCCCACCCCAATGCGGCACACGTTATCTACTGCACGACCGTTGTTGATGTCGATGATCACCTTGAGGAAGCCCTCTTTCTCGCCACGGCGCATGGCGAGTAATTGGTGAGACGAGATATACTTCAACGGCTTGGAGAATTCATAATAAAACTCATAGTTGCGACCTTCTATCTCCTTGCCCTTCACCACGTTGCAATTAAGGATCGCGTCGTAGCGGAACGAGCGGCGCACGCTGTTGCGCACCGCCTGATTCTCGCTCACCCACTCGGCGATGATATCGAGGGCGCCGTCGATCGCTTCGTCGGGATTTGGCACCTTTTCGCCGTCAACAAACTTCGATGCCATTTGGTTCACATCACCGCCCTTTTGCGCCATTATCATCTTGGCAAGCGGCTCAAGCCCCTTCTCCCGCGCCATTTGAGCACGGGTGCGGCGCTTGGGCTTGTAAGGCAGATAGATGTCCTCCAGTTCGGTGGCATCCCAGCAGTTGAGGATGCGGTTTGAAAGCTCCTCAGTGAGCAATTCCTGTGCCTCGATGGTTTTCAGGATAGTGGATTTGCGCTTCTGCAGCTCGTCATAATAAGCCATGCGTGCGTCAATCGACTGCACTTGTGTCTCGTCGAGATTTCCCGTCTGCTCCTTACGGTAACGACTGATGAAGGGGATAGAATTGTCGTCACGCAGCAGGCTCACGGTATTAGACACCTGATTGAGCGGGATATTCAGTTCCTGAGATATTAAAGTTGAGATTTTATCGGCCATGTCTATTTATCGTTTTTTCGTTGTATAAACAATATAAATTCTGCATCTATTAATTCTGTGTTCTAATCCACTACGCATTTTCCGCGTTTCTTGAGAGTGATGAGAGTGATTTCGGGATATGCCACTCCAAGGCGGGCAGGCATACCCACCATGCCAATGCCTATGTTGACGTAGAGTTTGTGGTCACCTTCGGTATATAAACCACCCCAAAACTCATTCACAAACCATGCTGGCGAGAACTTGTGCCCAAATATCGACACCATCATCTGCATAGCGTGGGTGTGGCCTGTAAGCATCAGGTCAACCTCGTCACACAGGCGAGCCATTATCACGCGTTGCTGGTAGTAGCGTTCAAGCTTCCACACATTGGGAATATGCTGCAACAGCACAATAAACCGCTTGCCAGTGTCGAAGTCGGGGTAGGCATTATCAAGATTACCATATTTCGGGAACGGCCAGCCACGGAAATAAATGGTTCCTGCCACAGCTATCTCACTGGTGTCGCGCGCCACGATTATGTGGTCGTTGGTAAGCACTTTCCAGCCCATTTCCTCCTGCAAGTCGATGAGCGCCTGGACATCGGCATCTCGGTCGTCCTCGCTTGGCCAGTCAAAATACCCCCCCTCATCGTGGTTGCCGAGTATCGACACCACTCCATCAGGAGCATGAAGCCCTGAGAGTATAGTCTTGTAAGGCAGGGCCTCGCTCGTCAATCGGTTCACAAGGTCGCCAGTGAAGCAAATCAAGTCGGGCTTAAGGCCGTTGATGCTGTCAACACACTCCTCAACAAACTTAGTGTTGCCATTATAAGTGCCCAGATGCAAGTCGCTGAACTGAACTATGCGGTAACCGTCAAACTCCTGAGGCAGGTTCTCAAACTCCAACTCTAATCGATTCACCTTCAGTTGATAAGGGACCACCAACACGCCCATCCACATGACAATAAACACCAGCACACCCACTGCGGTAGCTGTTATGCCTCCCACCTTTCGAGTGAGCGTGCCACTATGCTTGAGGTGAGTGGGCATCCACACAAAAGCCGCCACATAGCGTGGCACATAGAAAGTGTAGTAGATATAAATCATCCACATTATTGCCACAAAAGTGCCGTTCTCGCACCGGCGGTGTGGTATAGATATTGTCACCACTATCATTGCCAGCAGCACAAGCGATAGCACCGCATGGACGCCACTCTTGAGGCGCGGCCATTTCTTCTCGTTCTTAAACTTGCGAAACAGCCACAGGTCGAGACCAAAGTTCACGACAAGCAACGTTATTAATGGAATCCACTGGACAGTCATGAGTTATGTGTTTTCAATAATGAGTTCTATCATTTGACTTCTGAAATCTGACTTCTGAAATCTTTTATTAACAATCTTCAAAGGTACTCCTTTTTTTTCATCTAAACAAATCACAACTTTGCTATTTAATGTTTTTTGTGTAACTTTGCACTATGGAACAAGAATTTGCTTCAAGACTATTGGAGAATGCTGTAAGCGAGTTTGCACAACTGCCAGGAATAGGGCGAAAAACGGCTCTCAGGCTTGTGCTATATCTGCTCAAACAGCCTGAGGATAGCGCCACACGTTTTGGTGAGAGCATTATCAGGCTACGCAAGGAGATACGCTACTGCCAAGTGTGTCACAACATCAGCGAGACTGAGACGTGCCCCATCTGCTCAAACCCCTCACGCGACCGCAGCACAGTGTGCGTTGTCGAGAATGTGAAAGACGTGATGAGCATCGAGAACACCAGCCAGCATCATGGGCTATATCATGTGCTGGGTGGCCTCATCTCACCGATGGACGGCATAGGACCGCAAGACATAGAAATCGAGAGCCTCGTAGAGCGGGTG
The DNA here is from genome assembly GCA_937892085.1 of uncultured Prevotellaceae bacterium. Taxonomy (GTDB): domain Bacteria; phylum Bacteroidota; class Bacteroidia; order Bacteroidales; family Muribaculaceae; genus Sodaliphilus. The sequence continues at coordinate 230 of CALAVD010000495.1, read as the reverse complement.
AAGAGCGGCGAAGTGAAAGAGGTAATCTTGGCACTCAGCGCAACAATGGAGGGCGACACCACCAATTTCTACATCTACCGCAAACTCGCCCCCTACTCCGACGTAAAAATCACCATCCTGGCACGTGGCGTGAGCGTGGGCAACGAGATAGAATATACCGACGAACTCACCTTGGGCCGCTCAATCCTCAACCGCAGATCGGAAGAGCGTCGTGTAGGGAAAGAGTGTAG
>CALAVD010000494.1 GCA_937892085.1 uncultured Prevotellaceae bacterium | reverse complement strand
CTGTATGCCCCGCTTTTGCCTTGAGGCTTTGCCGTCTTGCTCTGCGGGGATAAGTGTGTTAAACTGAACCATATCCGCAGCCGGGCTGCGAAAGAGAAACCTGCCCGAGAGTGAGGGTCTGCCAGTGACTGATCTGGAAAAGGAAGCATTTGATGACGGCGGCAGTACGACCCTGTCTCCATCAAAAAAAAGCGACAGGATGATCGATCTTGCCGTATCCCCGGTTCTTCCCCGTTTCTGCAGGCTGATGTTCTGCTTCCTGCTGCTCTCCACCGCCGCCTCCACCGCCAGCGGAGCGGTAGCCGTTGCCAGTTCCGCCGCCTTCGATGCGTGGTCCTATGCCTCGCTCGCGATAGCAGAAGTCGTAGCCATTAGGCACATTGAAGGATGCGTCGTTAGAATAAGGGTTAGACGAGTCAGCAAGCACCTTTTTCATATAAAGCCCCCAGATGGGCAGTGCCTGCCCGGCACCTTGTCCTATGCCTCCGTTGTAGAAGCGAATGTAGCGCTCTTCGCCGCCTACCCACACGCCGGTTACGAGTTGCGGCGTGAATGCCATGAACCATCCGTCGCTGTTGTTATTGGATGTTCCGGTCTTTCCGCCCATCTCGATGTTTCCTACATAGCTGCGCACACGGCGACCGGTACCATTGTTAATGACGCTCTCGAGCATAGTGAGCATTCTCAGATAGGAGTCTTCGCTAATCACCTCCTTTTGGCGGGGTGTGAACTCGGCGAGCACGTTGCCGTGGCTATCGCAGATGCGCGACACGAAAATTGGGTCGCTGCGCATGCCGTGGTTGGCAAAGACGGAATAGGCGCTAACCTGCTGACGAACCGAAATCTCGCAAGGTCCCAAGCACAGGGGCATCACGGTGTCGAAGTCGTTGGTGAGGCCATAGTTGTGCAGCATGGTCACAAGGTTGGTGGGCTTGAGCAGGTCGATGAGTCGTGCCGAGCAGGTGTTGTTGGAGGTGGTGAGGGCTTGCTTGAGGGTGAGCATGCCGCCACCGCCACCGCCGCGTGGGCTCCATCCACCAATAGTGATCCTCTGGTTGGAGATAAGGTCGCATGGGTTGTAGCCACATTCCATCGCAAGCGAGTAGAGGTAGGGCTTCATGGTCGAACCAATCTGTCGCCTTCCCACCGACACCATGTCGTAAGAGAAATGGTTGAAGTCGGGGCCACCAACGTAGGCTTTCACCTCGCCGGTGGTGGCATCCATCGACATCATGCCGCATCGCAAGATGCTCTTGGTGAACAGCAGTGAGTCGAGAGGTGTGATAAACATGTTTCTCTCGCCATTCTTGAGGTCAAACACGTTGATATGCTGCTTGGTCCTGAAGTTTGCCATTATCTCGTTCTCGCTCTTGCCTTGTGCTTTCAAAGTTTTGTAGCGAGTGGAGTTGACGATGGCGTTGCGGATGAGGCGATCCTTCACCGACTGCGGCAGCTCACTGCGGCTGGTAGTGTAAGGATCTTTGTTGCCTGTCTCGCCCGAGCTGATGCCGTGCTCTGACCAGAACACGCCTTGCAGATATATCATGTGCTCTTGGACGGCCTCCTCGGCATATTGCTGCATCTTGCTGTCGATGGTGGTGTAGATTTTCAGGCCATCGGAGTAGATGTTGTAGGGCTTGCCGTCGGCTTTGTAGTTCTTGTTGCACCAGCCATAGAGGGGGTTGTCAACCCATTGCGCCGAGTCGGCATAGAATGCCTGCTTGTTCCAGGCGGGATAGTGTTTATAGATGGGTTTTGTCGCCATCATCATGCGCACGATTTCTTCTCTGGCGTAGGGTGCAAAGCCCTCGTTGTGCGACACTTTGTGGTAGGCAAGCATGATTTCGGTGTTCTGGGCGCGCTCGCAGTCGGCTTGGGTGAGGTAGCCGGCCTCACACATCTTGCGCAGCACCAGGTTGCGGCGCTCCTTGGCACGCTCGGGGTATCTTAACGGGTTGTAATAAGCCGGGTTCTTGCACATGCCCACAAGCATTGCTGCTTCCTGCACATTGAGTTCGCTGGGCGAGTTCTTGCCGAAATACACGAAGCAAGCGCTCTTGATGCCCACGGCATTGTTGAGGAAGTCAAACTGGTTGAAGTACATCTGCATGATCTCGTCCTTGGTGTAGTATCTCTCGAGTTTCATGGCGATGACCCACTCAATGGGCTTCTGCAGGGTGCGCTCGAGGATGTTCTTCGACGAGGGGGTGTAGAGCTGCTTGGCGAGCTGCTGGGTGATGGTGCTGCCGCCACCAGCCTCCTTCTGCCCCAAGATGATGCGCTTGATGACCGAGCGGCCTATTGCCGTGGCGTCAACTCCCGAGTGGTCGTAGTATCGCTCGTCCTCAATGGCGATAAGCGCATCTTTCAGGTAGGGCGATATTTGGTCAAACTCCACATAGAATCTGTTTCCGTTGCTTTGGAAGATTTTTCCCATCTCTACTCCGTCGGCGGTGTACATCGTCGAGGCGAAGTTGTCGGTTGGGTTACGCAGCTCGTCGATAGGCGGCATGTAGCCTATAATTCCGTTGTAGATGAGGAAAAGCATCACGAATAATGCGGCGAAGAATAGAAGCAGGCTTCTCCACATCCACTTGATAATCGTGTGGTTGCGTGATTCTCGGTCAGCAGTTTTCATAAATCTATAGTTTGATTTTGCTTGGTTTTCTTTGTTTTTAGGGTAAGGAAAATGCCGTGATGGCTGCCTTACAAACTGCAAAAGTAGTAATTTATTTTTAAAATCACACATTATTTTAATAATAGTTTAGAGTTGTCGGTTTAAAATTTGGTGATTTTGGATTGGTGGAGAATGGCGATGGTGTAGTGTTGATGTGACGTAATGGCGTATTTTGGGGGTTATAATCTGCAATTATGTCTTATAATATGACAATATGGCAGACTGATGAGTGATTTTCTCGCTTGGCATTGGGTTTGCAAAATAGGGAAGTGAACTTGCGAGCGGATGTGTGAAAGCTTCGTTGGCGAGGTTCAGAAGAAATAAAATATTAACAACTTAAAATTATAGGAGATAAAATTATGTTAGTAGCACGTAGAAATTCTAACTGGTTACCCGATGTTTTCAACGATTTCTTCGACACCGATTTCATGCCTAAGGGGTGCACTACGGCACCGGCTATCAATGTTATTGAGAAGAAAGGTGAGTATGATGTGGAGCTGGCTGCTCCAGGTATGACAAAGGAAGACTTCAAGGTGAGCCTTGACGAGGACCGCAACCTGGTGGTTGAACTCGATAAGAAGGTCGAGAAGTGTGAAGAGAACAAAGACTGCGGTCATTACCTGCGCCGCGAGTTCTCTTACACCAAGTTCCACCAGACGTTGCTGCTCCCCGATGACGTGAACCGCGACACCATCAGCGCTACCGTTGAGAACGGTGTGCTCAAGGTTGTGCTTCCCAAGCTCCAGCCTCAGGAAATGAAGAAGGAGCGCACACTCATCGAGATACAGTGATCAAGTGGAAGGTGGAAAGTATAAAGTGGAAGGTGGAAAGTATAAAGTGGAACGTAAAACAGGGTCCACTTTCCACTCTTTTCTACTTCCCTCACCCCTCTCCCGCCAAACTAAGCCGCTTTTGGGCGGCTTTTTTTGCGCAAACTTGCACAGTTGCCAAAAAATGCTTATCTTTGTAAGTTGTTTACAAAATAATTATAAGACTATGACAAGAAGCGTCAAAAACACTATCAAGATAGCATTAGGAGTAATAACATTAGCGGTTGTCGTGTTGGCACTGATTATGACATGGACCAATCCCGAGAAGGATGCTCACAAGAAAGCTGTGGTGCAGATGGTAAATAAGTATGACATGAACAAGCTCAACCTCACAGAGGCTGAGCGTGACCAGTACATCAACTATGTGTGCAACGGCTCGAGTGTCGATATCTTGAGAAAAGAAGTGATGCCACGCTTCATGGTTGACGACAATAACGCATTGTGGTCAACGGGATATATTTATATCAAGGATGAGAACGGCGACTTTATATACAAGAAAAAAGTCACCACAGGAATGTTTAATAAGGTGAGCATCGTTGACGAGCAAGAGTTGATGCAGACTATCCTCGAGGCTCATCGCATCAATGAGCAGCGCACAGCCACGGCTGGCAAGGAACGGCAGGGAGAGCAATAACCCTTAGTCCACAGACTCCACAATGACTGTAGCTTGGTGCCATAGAGCACTGCTGATGGCTGTTGTCGCTATCATGGCGATGACGGCATGTAGCCACGCCGCAGGTGAGGAGGGCACGGTGCGCGATGACCTGCCGCTCGACTCGCTGCGCGATGGCGACCTGGTGTTCCGCCTGGGCATAGGTCCCGAGAGCGAGGCGGTGCTACACCTCGACAGCGCGGGAGGGCAATACTCGCATGTGGGGATCGTGATTGGCGACAACGGCACTTGGAGGGTGGTGCATGCCGTGCCTGGCGAGAGTGCCGATGGCATCGACAGGGTGAAAAGCGAGCCCATCGACTCCTTCTTTCTCTCCACCCGTGCCGAACATGGCGCCATCATGCGCCTGAGGGGATGTGACGCGGCTGCCGCTCATCGAGCCGCCTGCCACGCCGCCCGCTATGCAGCGCGAGGCGTGCCCTTCGACTACAACTACAACTGGAATGACACCTCCCGCATCTACTGCACCCAGCTTGTGGCATTGGCCTACGGCGGTGTAGGCATCGACCTCCTGAGCCGCATCCCGCGCTTGAGCACTATCAATTCTGACAATCTCATCGTCTTCCCTGGCGACATCGCTAACAACGACTCCCTGCAAGTTGTCTTTCAATTTTAAACCTGCTGCGATAAGTGTCACAACAAGTTGTCGTGAAGTGGGTTGCATACCCATTTAAACTTATTTAATGAAGATAATTTCGTTTTTAGTTTGTGAAATGTGTTTTATTATGTAATTTTGTGGGTTAAAATTACGTTTTAAGAAATATAATAATCAAAATATCAATAATATAAAGTACTAAATTTAATAGTTATGGCTTTTTTGACTAATGACAAACTAACAATCGTAGGCGCTGCCGGAATGATTGGTTCTAACATGGTTCAGACTGCCCTCATGATGGGCTTGACTAACGACATTTGTCTTTATGATGTGTTCTCGCCCGAAGGTGTGGCTGAGGAGATGCGCCAGAGTGGATTTGGCGACGTGAAAATCACTGCAACTACCGATGCTAAAGAGGCTTTCACCAATGCAAAATATATAATCTCGAGTGGTGGCGCACCACGCAAGGCTGGCATGACTCGCGAAGACCTGCTCAAAGGCAACTGCGAGATAGCTCGTGGCTTAGGCGAGGACATCAAGCGTTATTGCCCCGACTGCAAGCACGTGGTGATTATCTTCAACCCTGCCGACCTTACCGGTCTGGTAACTCTGCTTTATAGCGGTTTGAAACCCTCGCAGGTTACAACCCTCGCAGGCCTCGACAGCACTCGCCTTCAGAGCGCTCTCGCCAAGAAGTTCAACGTGATGCAGAGCGAGGTCACAGGCTGTGCCACTTACGGCGGCCACGGCGAGCAGATGGCAGTGTTTGGCTCTCATGTTAAGATTGCTGGCAAGCCATTGACCGACATCATTGGCACTCCAGAGTTCCCCGCTGAGGAATGGGAGCAGATGAAGATCGACGTCACTAAGGGTGGCGCCAAGATTATTGAGCTTCGCGGCCGCAGCTCATTCCAGAGCCCATCATATCTCTCGGTTGAGATGATTCGCTCGGCAATGGGTGGCGAGAAGTTCCGCTGGCCTGCTGGCACCTACGTGAAGAACGGCAAGTACAACAACATCATGATGGCGATGGACACCACACTCGACGAGAATGGCTGCACATTCAGCGTTCCCGAAGGCACCCCCGAGGAAAACGCCAAGCTCGATGCCAGCTATGAGCACCTGTGCCACATGCGCGACGAGCTCGTCACTCTCGACATCGTTCCTCCCATCAGCGAGTGGACAAAAATCAACCCCAATTTGTAATTACACATAAATTTATAATAAAGGCTGCAAATCACCATCTCAATGTTGTGTTGCTTGCAGCCTTTTACCATTTTAATCATATCAAAAAATGAGAATAGTGAAGCATATCTTAGTCGCCACACTGTTATTGATGAGTGGCGTGGTTAAGGCGCAGGATCCTGTGCCTTACATCAGCATGGATAAGATGCCAAACATCATCAACTGTCTGCCAGCACCGCCCGACTCGTCAAGCGAGATGTTTCAGCACGACATCAACCGCTTCTTCTGGGGCAAGGAGCAGCGCAGCGATGCTTCCAGAGCGGCAATAGCCCGCCGCGACGCCATCTGGGGCATACAGCACACTCTCGACACCTTTGAAGAGGCGTTTGGAATGCGCATTACAAAGGCCGAGACTCCTGAGATTTGGGAGCTTGTGGAACGTGGAGTAAACACAGTGACTCAGATTCGTAAGGCTCCTAAGGCTTTCTACCATCGCACGCGTCCGTTCGTGTACTTCGGTGAGCATCTGTTGACCGATGGGGTAGAGGAAAGTGACGCCGACCTCTCTAAAGACGGCTCTTATCCCTCGGGCCACACCGCCACAGGGTGGACACTGGCAATGATACTTGCCGAACTCAACCCCTCTCATGCCGATGCGCTCTTTGCTCGTGCCTACCAGTATGGCGAGAGCCGTCTCATCGTGGGCGCGCACTGGCAGAGCGACGTGGAGGCAGGCCGACTTGTGGCATCAATCGGCTACTCGCAGCTGCACAACAGTCCCGAGTTTTGCGAGCAGATGGCTCGTGCCAAAGCCGAGTATAACCGCCTGAGTGGAGCAGCTGTTGCTGCCGATGACAATAGCGACTTTGTGCGCATCACCGATGTGGTGCCCGATGCCATCCTTGAGATACGTTATTACAGCACTTATAACTTTGTTGGTGAGCGTATTGATGGTTATCAGTCACCAGTGGCGATGCTCACCCGTGAGGCTGCTGCGGCTCTCAAAGCGGTGAGCGACGACGTCAAGGCTCAGGGCTATCGCCTCAAGATTTTTGACGCTTATCGTCCACAACGTGCCGTTGACCATTTCATGCGTTGGGCGCAAGACCTAAATGCCACCGAGATGAAGCAATATTTCTATCCCGAGCTCAACAAGGGCGTGCTCATCCCCGACTATATCGCACGCAAGAGCGGTCACACGCGCGGCTCAACGATAGACCTCACGCTCTTCGATATGCGCACCGAGAAAGAGGTGGATATGGGTGGCACCTTTGACTGGTTTGGCGTGGAGAGTCATCCCGACTTTTGCGGCAATCCCGACACAGGCAAGTATTCCGGCGGCAAGTCGCCAGCCGGGTGCTCTATCACTGCCGAGCAGTTCCACAACCGCATGATCCTGCGGCAGGCTATGCTCCGCCACGGTTTCAAGCCCCTCGACACCGAGGGGTGGCACTTCACCCTGAAGGACGAGCCATTCCCTGACACTTACTTCACTTTCCC
>CALAVD010000493.1 GCA_937892085.1 uncultured Prevotellaceae bacterium | reverse complement strand
ATTACACGGCAATAGGGGAGATGACTCACGATGTTGAGCCTCAGGGCTATAAGGGAAAAGAAATACTTGCCTTGCTCGACGAGGGACCGGTGCTCAGGCATCCTCAACTCAAGTTCTGGCAGTGGATCGCCGACTACTACTTGTGCACTGTGGGAGAGGTGTATAAGGCTGCCGTGCCAAGTGGACTTAAGGTTGAGAGCGAGACGTTCATCAGCCCTAATACCGACTATGAAGAGGAAGTGCCTGGCTCTCTTACCGATCGTGAGAAGGTGATTCTCGACTTCACCAATCAGCGTGGGAAGGTGCAGATTACCGAACTCACCAATGCCACGGGATTCAAAAATGTGGAGGGCATCGTGAGCCGACTGCTCGATAAGGGTGCGGTGCATGTGGCTGAGAAGGTGATGGACAACTATCGACCCAAGACCGAGTCTTGCGTGCGCTTGACCATTGAGCGCAATGATGAACAGGGGCTGCACGCCTTTTTCGACCGAGTGAGCCGCGCCAAGAAGCAGGAACAACTGCTGCTGGCTTTTCTCGACCTCTCGCACTGGATGCAGCGTGGCAAGCCTCTTAAGGAAGTCACACAGGAGGCACTTCTACAGCGCTCGGGTTGCACACAGCCAGTGCTTGCCGCAGCTCGCAAAAACGGGCTCTTTGAGACTTACAAGCGCGAGATAAACCGCTTTGAGTCGATGGGGGGTGGAGTGGTGGAGCTGCCCACGCTAACCGACGTGCAAGATGCGGCCTATAAGGGCATTCACAACTGCTTCAAGGAAAAAGATATAACCCTGCTGCATGGTGTGACCTCGAGCGGCAAGACTTCGATATATATGCACCTCATCAACGATGCCCTCTCGCTGGGTAAGCAGGTGCTATATCTCGTTCCTGAGATTGCTCTCACCACGCAGCTCACGCAACGCCTGAGAAGGGTCTTTGGAGAGCGCCTGCTCATCTATCACAGCAAGTTCAGCGACAACGAGCGGGTTGACATCTGGAAAAAGCTTCTCACCTCAAGTGATCCGTGCGTAATAATTGGCGTGCGGTCGAGCGTGTTCTTGCCTTACAGCAACTTAGGTCTTGTGATTATCGACGAGGAGCACGACACCAGCTACAAGCAGCAAGACCCGGCGCCACGATACAATGGCCGCGATACTGCTATCATGCTGGCGCACATGCACGGCGCAAAAACCGTGCTTGGCTCGGCAACTCCGGCAATCGGCACTTATTATAAAGCTCTCAACGGCCGCTATGGACTGGTGGAGCTCACCACGCGCTACGAGGGAATCGAGATGCCGCAAGTTCACACCATCGACCTCAAAAAAGCGTGGAAAAAGCATGAGATGAACGGTATGTTCTCGCACGAACTTGTGGACGAGTGCCGCAAGGCGCTTGAAAACAACGAGCAGGTGATTCTCTTCCAGAACCGCCGCGGATATGCCCCCATGGTGCGCTGCAAGCAGTGTGCGTGGGTGCCCACCTGTGTTAATTGCGACGTCTCGCTCACCTATCACCGCCACGTGGATACACTAACTTGCCATTATTGCGGCCACACTATCACGTTGCCCACGGTGTGCCCCGCGTGCGGCAACCCGAGCATCGAGATTGTGGGCTATGGCACCGAGCGCATCGAGGAGGAAATCGATGGAGTGTTTCCAGGTGAGAAAATCTCGCGCATGGATCTCGACACCACTCGCAGCAAGAACAGCTACGACCGCATTATCGACGACTTCTCGCTTCACAAGACCAATATCCTTGTGGGAACGCAGATGGTGACCAAGGGGCTGGACTTCGACGCCGTGAGCATCGTGGGAATCCTCAATGCCGATACCATGATACATTTCCCCGACTTCCGCAGCCACGAGCGCGCTTTCAACATGCTGGAGCAGGTGGCGGGACGTGCAGGGCGCAAGAACAAGCAGGGCAAGGTGATTATCCAGACAAGCAATCCCTCTCATCTCGTCATTGAACGCGTAGTGGAGCATGACTACAAAGGCTTCTATGATCAGGAGATTGCCGAGAGGCAGCAGTTTGGTTACCCGCCGTTCACCAAAATCATCAACATCTACCTCAAGCACAAGCAGGATGATGTGGTGCTGGAGATGGCGGTGCGCTATAGCAACTTGCTCAGGACGGTCTTCGGCAAGCGCGTGCTCGGACCTGAGGCTCCCATGGTGGCAAGGGTGCAGACCTTCTACATCCGCCAGATTGTTCTAAAGATGGAGCTTGCCGCATCGATGACTAAGGTAAAGAAAATCTTGCGTGACCTCTACGAGCAGCTCCTTGCAGCCGATACCCGCATGCGCTCCACACGGCTCTACTTCGACGTGGACCCCTCTTAATGAAATGCACTAATTCATAATTCACGATTGCGCTGCGCTCTCACAAAAAACGCATCAAGCAATTTGCCTGATGCGTTGTGATATAGAACAGTTAAGGTTGCTCAATCAAGCAAGTTAAATCCTTAACCCTTAACCCCTAACTAATTACATATTCATGCCGCCATCCACTTGGATAACCTGGCCGGTAACGTAGCTTGCCATGTCGCTGGCGAGGAAGGTGGCTACGTTGGCGATGTCGTCAACCGAACCACCGCGGCGCAGTGGAATCTTCTCGGCCCACTCTTTGCGAACCTCCTCGGGGAGGGCGGCAGTCATGGCAGTCTCGATGAAGCCGGGAGCGATAGCGTTAGCGCGGATGCCGCGGCTGCCCATCTCCTGGGCGATGCTCTTGGCGAGAGCGATAAGGCCTGCCTTGCTGGCAGCGTAGTTGCTCTGCCCGGCGTTGCCATGCACGCCAACTACCGATGCCATGTTGATGATAGAGCCACCACGCTGGCGCATCATGATGGGCACGAGGGCATGAATGAAGTTGAATGCGCTCTTGAGGTTCACTGCTATCACGGCATCCCACTGTTGCTCGGTCATGCGCAGCATCAAGCCGTCTTTGGTGATGCCGGCGTTGTTGACGAGGATGTCGATTTTACCAAACTCTTCCTTGATTTGCTTCACCACTTCTTCGGTCTGAGCGAAGTCGGCAGCGTTGCTGGCATATCCCTTAGCTTTCACACCAAAGGCAGCGATTTCCTGCTCGGTATGTTTGCCGTTCTCATCGATGACGAGGTCGGTGAATGCGATGTCAGCACCTTCGCTGGCAAATTTCAAGGCGATAGCCTTTCCAATTCCACGTGCGGCACCAGTAATCAGCGCCACTTTTCCTTCTAATAACTTCATTTTATCTTCTTTTTATTTGTTGTTATATATAGTAGCTAACGAGCAAACAAGCTGACAAGGCAATGGTTGTTTTGAACTTGTCTATAGATTTGCGACTGCAAAAGTAGTGATAATTCTTGAAACGAGGAAAGATGTGGAGAAAAAAGTGCGGGAGCCATCAGTACCTGACGGTGACGGGCTCGCTTGGTGCGCTCTCGTTGTTGCAACGGTCGAGGGCGGTGACCACATATTTCATAGCAGGCGGGCGAGCCATCTTTTGCTTCTTGGAAATGTCAAGTTTCGGAAGGGTGATAGACGTTTGATTGGTCATCCTTATTATGGCACGAGGGTTGGTGATGTCGATGTCGTCATTCTCGCGGAACACATATACCACATATCTCACCGCCTCTTGCATGGGGTCGGTGGTCGATGGCGCATTCCATGAGAGCACATTGTCGAGTCGCTGCTTGTCGAAGCGCAGGTTGGTGACGGCTGGTGGAGGCACATCGTCAATCCATGTCACGGCAGGACACAGGGCCTTGGTGCGCATCTGGTTGTTGCTCAGCGAGTCGAGTACGCCCTTGTAGTTCTCGGTAACGGAATATACAGGCCACCAGGTCACGCCATGCACATTGGGCAACGTGCGCATCAACTCAATCTTGTGGTTGAGCTGCGTGGGGTTGAGGGTGTCGGGGATGTCGCGGTGATCCATCACGTTGCGCACAGCCTGGCCGTAGTACATGTGTCGGCCGTTGGCGTGGTCGTTCCACCAGTAGCTGAGCACCAAGTCGCTTGCCGCCTTGTGCTCCAGTTCCCAGTAGAGCTGCGGTGTCATGTAATCGACCCATCCCATTGCTGTCCACTTGGGGCAGTCGGCATAGAGGGCATCGTAGCACTCCAGGCCGTTGGTCTCGCTGCCGTTGCGGTCGCTCTTCTTGTTGCGCCAGATGCCGAATGGGCTGATTCCTAAGCGCACCCACGGCTTTGTGCTCTGGATGGTGCCATGAAGCTGCTCAATGAGCAGGTCCACGTTGTGACGGCGCCAGTCGCCCTTGTCGCCCCAGCCCTTGCCATATTTCTCAAAAGAAGCCGTGTCGGGGAACTCGGCGCCTTTCACGGGATAGGGATAGAAATAGTCGTCCATGTGGATGGCATCGAGGTCGTAGCGGGTTATCATGTCGCGCACCACAAGGTTGATGAAGTCGCGGCTCTCGGGCAACGCCGGGTCGAAATAAATCTTGCCGTCGGCATATTTTAAAAACCACTCGGGGTGCTTGTAGTAGATGTGTCCTGATGCGGGCTTGTCATTCTCGCCGCTGGTCACACGGTAGGGGTTAATCCATGCGTGAAGCTCCATGCCGAGGCTGTGGCACTCGTCAATCATAAACTGCAAGGGATCCCACACCGGGTTGGGAGCCTTGCCAGCCTCGCCGGTGAGCCACCGCGACCAGGGCTCGAGGTCGCTGATGTAGGCGGCATCGGCCTGCGGGCGCACCTGCCAGATGACGGCATTCACACCTGCCTGGGCGAGCTTGTTAAGCTGGTCGCGCAGGTAGTCCTGGGTCTGTTGAGGGGTCATCTTGGCATATTGTCCTTGACCAATTATGTGCAACCACGCTCCGCGGAACTCTCGCTTGGGAGCCTCTTGAGCACTTGCCACCACTGCTAAGAGAATGGCAAGAACAAGTGATATTTTTCTAAAGGATTTCATTGAAAAGATATAAAGGATTTAAGAAAAATAGGCATTATTAATTGTCAATTATGCATTATAATAAGGGCCCGAAGAGGCGCACTATGCTCTCCACGGCCTTTTGCCACATGGGGCGCTTGCGCCAGTGTCGCAGGCTGATGCGTGTGCATTGTTTCATGTCGGTAAGCATCACATCGAGCATGCGCTTGTTGAATTCTTGACTGTAAATTAGCACGTTGCCTTCAAAATTGTGCTCAAAGCTGCGGAAGTCGAAGTTGGTGGAGCCGGTGGTGACGAAGTCATCGTCAACGAGCACAACCTTAGAATGCAACATACCTGGCTCGTAGAAGTAAATCTTGATGCCGGCGTCGAGGCACTGTTTTACATATGAATAGGAGGCGTAGCGCAGCAAGATGCTGTCGGGCTTGCGGGGTATCATCAGGCGCACGTCAACCTTGCTCAGAGCAGCAACCTGCAATGCCTTGAGCAGACTGTCGCTGGGCAGGAAGTAGGGCGTCTGGATATAGACACACTTGCGCGCGCCGTCGATGGCTTTTTGGAACACAAATGCCATGTTTACCCATTGACTTGTGGGACCGCCAGTCACCAGCTGCATGCCTACTGGATTGGCGATACTGCCGGGATACACCATCTCTACTGGCACTTCAATAAGTTCGCGCTTCATGAAGTTCCAATCAATGGCAAACGACACCTGCAGTGCCGCAACAATGTCGCCTTTTACTCGCAAGTGGGTGTCGCGCCAGTGCCCCATCTTGCCACCGTCGATGTAGCGGTCGGCTATGTTCATGCCGCCTATGTATCCGATCTTGCCGTCGATGACCACTATCTTGCGGTGGTTGCGCCAGTTGATGCGGTTGGCAAACTCCGGGAAGGTGATCTGCATGAAAGGATAAACCTCCACACCTGCCTTGCGCAGTTTCTTGAAATAAGACATGTCGAAGTGGAACGACCCAACATGGTCGTAGAGTACGCGCACTTTCACGCCCTCTTGCACCTTCTGCTTGAGAATGTCGCCTATCTCGTTGCCTATCTTGTCGTTCTCGATGATGTAATACTGGATGTGGATATATTTCTCGGCGGCCAGTAGGTCGAGCTTGAAGGAGTCGAACTTGTCCTTGCCGTTGGTGAAAATCTCCACCTCATTATTAGCAAGGTAAGGCGACTCTTGAATGGTATTCACAAGGTTTATCATTTGCTGGCGCTCGCTCTTGACGGTGTCGTAGTGGGTAACGGGCTGAGGACGCATCAGGTGCTTGATGTCCTCTCGGTTGGTGAGACGCAGCCGCTTCTTGCGAGAAATCATGCGCACATGGCGCAAGCTGCGCCCAAAGAAGATGTAGAGGATGATGCCCACTGCAGGCAGCAGAATGAGCACCGTGATCCATGCCAGCGTCTTTACAGGGTTGCGGTTTTCACTGACCACCACCCCGATAATCGCCACTGCCGTAATACCATACAAAATGGTAAATATCAGGCGAGAATATGGAAACAACTCGGCAAGTATCATGACAGTTCTCTCATTTTTAGCTTGCTAAATTAATTATTTTGTAAGAAACAAAATAGCTCTATAACATTTTTTAAGAGTTGGCGACCGAGAGTTGAGCTTGAGAGGCGGTATGTTATGTGGCCCGTCAGCCTGCACCCCGCGGCCCGTCAGTCTGTATCGCGTGGCATCGCCACGTGAAATCTACTTCAAAGCTATCTCTCGTGCCAAGTCGTTAAGTTGATGGCATTGATTGCGGGTAATTGTCTTGTGCTCATTGTGGTGAGACCATGGAGCAACGAGCAGCAGCCTTCCTTCGGCGCAAGCATCAAATTGTTTGCCCCCTGGTTTCCAGAGAGGAGAGAAGCCATTCTCAAGAATTATAATCAATGGGTAACCAGCATCAAAGGCAGTGCGCATCACTTTCTTTTCGGCGGGGCTTATGCTTGGTGAGATGAGCACAGCTCCTGCATCAGCCATTGCCAGGTACTTGTTGACCTCTTGAGCTATATCATCATCACTCTTTATTGACCGGCTACATTTCACCGCCACTTTCAAAGGATGGTCAAGTAAGAACTGATTCCCCACAGTAGCCACCTGCCAGCTGCCTATCGACACATCATTCTTAATGGTGAAAAAATCACGGTTGTTGTGCTTTATCCACCTGCGTCGAGGGTTGTCGTGCACATAATGAACCATGCGCTCAAGCTGTCCTTTGCCCCTAAGGATAATATCATTATAACTCTTTTCCCATAGAACATCGCCAATCATCTCACGTGAGAACTTGTTGCAGCCAATCTTAAAACCATTTATAACATTCCCAAGGTGCTTTGGCAGTTCACTCGTCACAAATAAAATGCCGTGAAGGTGGTCGGGCATCAGCTGCACGGCTATAAGCCTGATTTCGGGGTGAAACACTGCAATTTGTCGCCAGCATGATAGCACTTTGTCACCAAGCTCGTTTGGCTCTACCCACGGTTTAGGGTGAGAACCGTCGGCATCGTGAAGGGTGCCCAAAACAGGACCCCTGCCCAAGGTGTTGAGGGTTATCATGTAAATACAACGGCCGTTATAGTCATGACTTGGCTTGCGGCGGTTCATTGAATAAAGAGGCACGAGCCCCTTTTCCTC
>CALAVD010000492.1 GCA_937892085.1 uncultured Prevotellaceae bacterium | reverse complement strand
AGTGGGGGAGGCTTATATCTTAACAGTGGAAATCTTTATTTAAATAGTAGTGTTTCCAACATAGATTCCAATACTTCAAATGTTGGCGGTGGCGGTATTTATCTCAATGGCGGTACTTTGAGAATAGGTGTAAATGCAACAGATACGGCAGGGCTTAAATTGTTGGTGAGAGGCAATACAGCCGTTCAATATGGCGGTGGTATTCATAAACCTTCAGGAACAATTACTTGTTATGGCAATATGACTGTAAACAATAATATAGCAACAGGAACTACATCTACTACTGGTTTTGGTGGCGGTATTAATATAGGTACCAATGTAGGCAATGGTACTGGTACAATTACTTGTTATGGCAATATGGATGTTTCTGGTAATGTTGCCTCTGGTGGTTATGGTAGTGCAGGTATTCGTTTGACAGGTAGCACTATTACTTGTAAGGGAAATATGACCATTGCAAATAATAGTGCAACAAGTACGCTCGGTGCAAGTTATGGTTATGCAGGTGGACTTACGATAGCAGGTGGTACTCTCAATTGTGAAAAAAATCTGAGTATAACCAAAAACTCATCGCAAACAAGAGGTGGTGGTATATATGCTTATAGTGGTACGCTTACTTGTGGTGGAGTCTTTATAGTAGATTCAAATACTTGTGCTGCTTCAGGTGGTGGTATTTATGTGGAAGGCACTGGACTTTCGTTTAGTAATATCAGCATAATAGGCAACGAGGCCGGAACTTTGGGCGGTGGCATTTATGTAAGTGGTGGCACTTGTACGCTTACAAATGCAACACTAAAATCAAATAATGCTTCAACTTCAGGTGGCGGTATCTATGTCGCTGGTGGTACGCTAACTTTTTCAACCACAGCAAGTACGATAGGTGGTTCTTGGGCAAATAGAAATACAGCTACCAATGGGGCAGGCATTTATATGGCAAGTGGTACGATGAACCTTACAAAAGCTCCAACCATTTCGTATAATGTAGCCACAGGCAATGGTGGAGGTATGGTCTATGCAGGTGGAACTATCAATTTTACAGAAGCCTTGACACTTTCTTACAATAAGGCTGGCAATGGTGGTGGTTTGTACACCGCTGCAACATTAAGTATTCCCGATAGCAAAATAGTTCTTACGTCTGATACCGCCACAAATGGTGGTGGCTTGTATGTCAATGCGGGGACAACCACATTAAATGGTATTAATATCACCCAAAACACGGCCACAACAAATGGCGGTGGTGCATATATCCTTGTATATCTGATTTGTGTGTTGCTTCTTGGACTCCCCATTATGATGTCGGAGTTTGTGATTGGTCGTTCCACTCACAAAAACATGAAAGGTGCTGTGCAACAACTGACCCCTGGCTCGCCTTTTAAGATTTTTTCTTATGTGGGTGTTCTTGGTGCACTGCTCATCTGTGGATATTACAGCGTGGTGTGTGGTTGGGTAATAGAATACCTGTGGAGCTCTGCCGACGGCAGCTTGCTGGGGCATACCCCCGACCAATATAGCGACATTTTCACTACCTTTGTAGGCACACCACAGCGTTGTGTGTTGTGGACATTACTCTTTTTATTGCTGAATTTCCTGGTGTTGAGCCGTGGCATTCAAAAAGGTGTGGAGCGAATGGCCAATATTACGATGCCGCTGCTCTTTGTGCTGCTGATTGTGTTTTGTGTTAACTCACTATTGTTGCCAGGCTCAATGAAGGGTGTTGATTTCTTGTTTAACATCAATTTTGGCAATTTAGGATGGAAAGGTGTTGTTGATGCCATGGGGCAGGCGTTCATGTCGTTGTCGCTTGGCGTGACATGCCTAATCACTTATTCGTCTTATTTCAAAGATGACAGCAATCTCATGAAAGATGCCCTTACTATTTCGGGTCTCGACACCTTGGTAGCGATTCTTGCCGGAATAGTGATATTCCCTGCTGTGTTCTCTTTTGGCTTGGAGCCTGGTGCTGGTCCTAAGCTGATTTTTGAGATATTGCCCACGATTTTTCAGCAGATGCCTGGCGGCGTTATTTGGGCGGTGTTGTTTTTTGTGCTTCTTTTCTTTGCCTCTATCACATCGACCATCTCGCTGAGTGAGATTCCAGTCACTTTCATGATAGATGAGTATAAAATGTCGCGTGGTAAGGCGATAGCGGTAACCGCCGTCATAATGACTGCTATAGCTGTGGTTAGTGCGCTATCGTTCAGCACTCTGAGCGATGTCACAATAATTGGCAAAAACATCTTTGACTTCCTCGACTTTGTAGGCCCCAATATCTTTATGCTACTTGGTGGACTGGTGACTGCAATTTATGTGGGCTGGATTCTTAAGAAAGATGTGGTTAGAAATCAGCTTACTAACGGTGGGAAACATAGCGCAAGATTCACGCATGCCTACGTTATCTTCTGTCTGCGCTATATCGCTCCTGTTGCCATCATATTGATTTTCTTATACTATATGGGAATTATCTAAGCAATGACTAACGAATTCAAGAAATATAGCCTGAACATCAAGGGTAGGTTGGTGAAGATTGACCGCGCTTGGGTAATGGGCATCATCAATGCCACTCCCGACTCGTTCTTCTACGGTAGTCGCGTGATGGACAGCGATGCGATTGCCTCGCGAGCCGTGATGATGGTGCGTGATGGCGCTGATGTGCTCGACCTTGGAGCTTGTTCCACGCGACCTGGTGCCGCGGTGGTCACCGCCGAGGAAGAGATGAGGCGGCTTGAGGTAGCAGTAAAAGCGGTGCGAGAGGCAGTTGGCGATGACGTGATAATCTCGGTAGATACCTATCGTGCCGGCGTGGCTCGTCGCTGTGTCGAGGAGCTTGGCGTAGATATTATCAACGACATCTCGGGTGGAGATCTTGACCCAGAAATGCACAGTGTCGTTGCGCAGCTGCAAGTGCCTTACATCGTGATGCACACTCGCGGCACTCCCGCCACTATGCAGCAACTCACCGACTATGGCGGCGATGTGGTGACTGTGGTTCTTGAGGAGCTTGCCCGTAAAATTGATCTCTTGCGTCAGCTTGGCATCAACAATGTTATTGCCGATCCAGGATTTGGCTTTGCCAAGACGGTGGAGCAGAACTATCGCCTGCTGGAGTGCCTCGACACGTTTCATGAGCTGGAGGCGCCGCTGCTGGTGGGCTTGTCGCGCAAGTCGATGATACAAAAAGTGCTCAACTGCTCACCTGAGGACGCCCTTAACGGCACAACGGTGGTCAACACCATCGCCATGATGAAAGGCGCTCACATCGTGCGCGTTCACGACGTGAAAGCCGCAGTAGAGGCCCGAGATTTAGTTGTAAGATGCAAAAAATCAGGACAACTATTACGACAAAACTATGAACTATGAACTAACAACTATGAACTGATATGATCTCGTTTGGCATAAAAGATTTGATAGACATACTGCTTGTTGCGGTTTTGCTCTATTATACCTATCGCTCTATGAAGGAGAGTGGGGCATTAAACATCTTTGTGGGTGTTTTTGCCTTTATTATCGTGTGGGTGGTGGTCGATAAGATACTTGACATGAGGCTGTTAGGAACCATTATGGACCGCTTTATCGACAGTGGTATTTTCATCCTTATTATCATCTTCCAGGACCAGATAAAGCGCTTTCTCACTGGCTTGGGCTCCAAGCGAGGGTGGAAATCGATCTCAAAGCTGTGGCACAGCGGACAGCCAAAGGATGCTCGCAAGAAGTGGGTGATGCCCATTGTCTATGCCTGTATGAGCTTGTCGAAGTCGAAGACTGGTGCCTTGATAGTCATAAAGCAGAATTTCTCACTTGAGGACTATGAACATTCAGGCGATATCATCAATGCCGAGGTCAACAACCGCTTGCTCGAGAATATCTTCTTTAAGAACAGTCCTTTACACGATGGTGCGGTTATTATTGACGAAGGCAAGATAAAAGCTGCTGGCTGCATCCTTCCCGTGTCGCACGACACATCGCTACCCAAGTATTTGGGTCTTCGCCACCGCTCGGCTCTTGGCATCTCTCAGGCTACCGACGCCATCGCCATCGTGGTGAGCGAGGAGACGGGCAACATTTCCTACGCACATCGTGGCGAGATGCATCTCAAACTCTCGAGTACCGACTTGGACCGCGCACTTTCTAATTTGATAGAATAGGCTATGTTTCTAATCAACGAGAATACACTGGTGACGCTCGATGTGGTGGAGCGGTTCTTCTGCTGCGACCTCGACGCATGCTTGGGGCAATGTTGCATCGATGGTGATGCCGGCGCTCCTCTTACTGCCGAGGAGGAAGAAAAAATCAGGGAAATATTGCCTGAGATTTGGGACGACTTGTTGCCACGTGCACAGCAGGAGATTGAGCAGAATGGTATCTCATATCATGACCCTGAAGGCGAACTGGTAACACAGATCCTTGACAACAGCAACTGTGTGTTCTCGTGTTATGCGCCTGCCGGCAAGTGCATTTGCGCCATTGAGAAGGCATTTCGTGAGGGGCGCATCGGTTTTATGAAACCTATCTCATGCGCACTCTATCCCTTGCGTCTCAAGACGTTGTGCAACGGCAACGTGGCGGTCAACTACCACCGTTGGAAAATCTGCAAGAGTGCCGAAGTGCTTGGCCGCAGCAAGAGGATTCGTGTATATCAGTTTCTTAAAGAGCCGTTGATTCGCCGTTTCGGGAAGGCATGGTACGACGAACTGGTTCTCAACTGCGAATTGTACATCAAGCAATACCTCAATGATTAACCCCAACTTTATTCTTTCACCACATTGGCTTTTTGCAGGCCGTAGTTCTTGCGGCGGTCGATGAGTAGTATCATGATTGAGACAATTATTGCCGCTACGCCTATGCCGGTGAAGATCCACATCGCCTGTGTGTAGTCAACATTCTCGCCAACGGTGTTGCGCTCAAGCACGCCGCCAATGACGATGGGGACGAGCATGAGGCCTATGTTCTGGATGTAGTAGATGATGGAGTAGGCCGTGCCGAGCTGCTTCATGGGCACAATCTTGGGCACGGCAGGCCACAGCACGCTTGGCAGGAGCGAGAAGGCGATGCCAAGGATGAACATCAGGGTCACCGCCAGGGCGCTGGAGTTGAGTGGCAGGGCGAAGACCGCTAACACGAGGGTGAGCATGATGGTGCCAATAATCATGATTGACGCTCCCTTGCCAATCTTGTCATACATGCCGCCAAAGAGCGGTGTCAGGACGATGGAGGTGAACGGCAGGATTGATGAGATTAAGCCCGCTAATGACGGATCTACGCCATATTTTGAGATCATGAGCTTTGTGGCGAAGTCGAGGAAGGGATAAAGCGCTGAGTAGTAGAGCAGGCACAGCATGGTGATGAGCCAGAAGCCCGAGTTCTTCATCGTGGCGCCCATGTCGCGGAAGTGGAACTTCTCGTCGTCGGCGGTTGCGGCATCTTGTAGGCTGCTGCCAGATTTTCGGTCTATTGAGCAGTAAATTAAGTAGATAATTAGACCTACGCCAACCGAGAAAAGGCCGATGAGGATGGGTGTACTCAAGGTGAACTTCTGTGCCAGCACGGGGGCACCGGCAAGGGCTAATCCTGTGCCTAGTCGCGCCAGTGCCACTTGGATGCCCATCGCCAGTGCCATCTCCTTGCCCGAGAACCACTTGACCACGACCTTCGACACGGTGATGCCGCACAGCTCATAGCCAATGCCGAAGGTGGCGAACCCCAGAGCTGCGACCACCACTTGGAGCTTAATGGAGGGGTCGGTATAGGCCAGCCACTGCAGGTTGATGTTGAGCACTTGCGAGGGGTCCATAAAAGCGATGGCATAATAGTCGATTGCCGTGCCGCCAAGCATGAGCACACACGAGAGGATGCCGGCGAAGCGCACCCCCGTCTTGTCGAGGATAATGCCGCCCACGAAGAGCATGAGCAGGAACACGTTGAAGAAGCCGCGAGAGCCTGCCAAGATGCCAAACTCGCTGCTTGTCCACCCCAGGTCACTCTCGAGGAAGTGCTGCAGCGGAGACATCTGCTTGGCGACGATATACCCCATCATCATGGTGACGGAGACTAATGCAAGCACCGTCCAGCGAA
>CALAVD010000491.1 GCA_937892085.1 uncultured Prevotellaceae bacterium | reverse complement strand
TGTTGATGATGAGTCGCTGCCAGGCAGGTTTGTGGTTGAGGAAGGGGCTTCGGCGGCTGTCGGAGGGGGTGGGAGTCTTGGCTTCCTCAAAGCTGGTGAATCCGCCAAAGGGTATCACTCCTAGCGTCCACACGGTGTCGCGCCAGGAATGGGTGTCGGGGTTATAGGAGCTGGTGGCATTCTTTTTGTAGGAGATTGCCGGCACAAAAAACACCGCGACCTTTCTCACCACGCATCTGAATGCCCTGCCAGCGGCATAGTGTCCGCACTCATGCAGCAACACGTTGATAGCGAGGCAAATGATAAGGAGGACGTAGTGCGGCTCTTGCCAAAGCATCACTATTGCCGCCGCCAGCAATATGACGCCTATGGCATTGAGCTCGATGCCATCGTTGTCGTGATACTGGCGAAATCGCCACCACTCGCCGCTGTAGTCATCCTCCTGATGGTAGTCACTTGATGTGGCACTGGTGTTTCCTGCGTGATATTGGTCGATGTCGTTATTCATATTTTTTTGTTAAATGTTTTTTATTCTTGCGTGGTGGGCGAACGCCGTGCTTACGGCGCAATACATCAACAACGCCCACGCTCATAAACTAGCAGTGTTCTGCGATCGCCACAACTAGCAAGTGACAGCTTGCGGCACAACTAGCGAAGCGGCAAAACCAGCGAGCATCGCGAGCGTCACAACTAGCAAGCGCCAGCTTGCGGCACAACCAGCTTGCGGCACAACTAAAACTGTGGCGGGGCCACTTTTAGCATGTCCTTTACTTCATTCAGGTCGCCGTCGCAGGGGGCAGGTGTGATGCCTAGCAGGTGGGCTAGCAGGGGATAGATGCACACATTGCGGAACAACCCGGGGCGCACGTAGCCCACCTTAAAGTCTGGACCAATGGCGCGAAATCCCACGAGCATGTCGCTGTAGGTAGGGTCCCATCCGTGGCTGCCGCTAATCAACTTGGTGTTGTCGCGGAACACCCATCCTAAGTCGGGCATCACCACCACGTCGCCCATGTTCTTGTTGGTGCCGTAGTGTAGATACTCTGGCAGTTCGCCTTTCTTCCACGCTCTGATGTGGTCCACCCCTTGCAGCACGTTGACGATAGAGTCGGCATACTCGGGCTTGGTGGTGTAGATGAGGGCTGGACTGTCGCCATCGAAATGCTTCACCCATTCTTTTGGTATGTAGTTGTCGCTGCGCACCACTCTCACCTCGTTGAGCCATGCCATGCCGTGGTCGCCGGTGATGATGAGGTTGATTTTGTCGCCAATCTCGGGAATAGCTTTCAGGCGAGCCCAGAGCTTCCACAGCAACTCGTCCATGCTCTCGGCAACGCGACGTGTCTTTTTGCTGATAGGTCCATAGCTGTGCCCCGTGTGGTCGGGCTCCTCAAAGTAGCACATCACCAGGTGAGGGCGCTTGTCCTCGGGCATGTTGAGCAGTTCGATGACTTTATCCACACGCTCCTCGGGCTTGAGCAGCGGCTTCTTGCGGTAGTCCTGCCAGTAATTGGGGTACTCGCCGTTGATTTTCACGTCGCTACCCACCCAATAGACGGTGGCGGTCTTCACGCCTTGACGCTTGGCGGTTAGCCAGATGGGGTCGCCGCCGTAGTGCTTGCCTTTGCCTGCCTCATCGCTGCCTATTTTATATTTGTCGTCGGTGCCGTCGATACGGAAGGTGTTGGCGATGATGCCGTGGTGGTCGGGGTATAGACCAGTTGCAAGGGTGTAGTGGTTAGGGAATGTCTTAGTGGGGAAAGAGGGTTGCATCACCGCCTTCACGCCTTCCTTGGCGAGACGGTCGAAGAAGGGCATGTCGTAGCACTCGGCGTAGTCCCAGCGCAGTCCGTCGCACGAGACGATCACAGTGTAGGTGTCATTACCCGCTGCCCAGGCAGCGCAAGCCAGCGCAGCGGCCAGCATCAAGTTGAGAAGTCGTTTCATAGCTTTCAGAGATTTGTTTGTGCAAAGGTACGAAATTGTTTCGGAGGTGCAAAAAAAAATTATGCAGGTGTTTCTCAACAGCCGCATAAAGTAAACCTTAAAAATCTAATCCTATGAAAAAACTTGTTGCAAATTTAGTGGGTTGTTGCCTAAAAAACAAGACTTTTTGAAGAATAAATGTTCGGATTTAACTTTTTTTTAGCGGTGATGAGTTGGTGTTTACCCATTTCGATAGGTGTTCCCATAAATTTGCTCGTGTGGAGAATTATCACTACCTTTGAAGTCTGAAAGAAAACTCTGTTGTTATGGACACTTTGGAACTTAATATTTTGGGGTGTGGCTCGGCGAAATCCACGTTGCGGCATTTGCCGTCGTGCCAGGTGCTGAATGTGCGTGGCCACTTGATGATGATTGACTGTGGTGAGGGCGCACAACTTGAGATGCAACGTCATCACCTGAAATTTTCGAGGCTCAAAAATATATTTATCAGTCACTTGCATGGCGACCACTGCTTTGGTTTGCCAGGCCTGCTATCTACGATGGCGCTGCAGAACATAGGTGGCAAAATCACGGTGCACATCTTCAAGGAGGGTGCCGAGCTGTTTGGCAGGATGCTCGATTTCTTCTGCCGCGAGCGCTCATTTGACTTGCAGTTCAACATCATCGACACTCACAAGGCGGTAATCTATGAAGACAGCGCCATCACGGTGAGCACGTTCCCCGTCGTTCACCGCGTGCCTTGTGTGGGATTTCTGTTCCGTGAAAAGCCCAAACTGCGCCACATCAACTCGCTGGCGTGTCAGGAGCACGACGTGCCCATCCATGCTATGAACAGCCTGCGCCAGGGTATTGATTATGTGACTCCTAATGGGGTGCTGATTCCTAATGCACAGCTCACTACCGATGCTGATCCCTCGATTTCCTACGCCTATTGCAGCGACACTAAGTTCTCAAAGCGCGTGATAAATGCCGTGACTGGCGTGGACTGGATCTACCATGAGGCAACCTATGGCGACGAGAATATCAAGAATGCCACGAAGCGCTACCACAGCACGGCGCGTCAAGCGGCTATGGTGGCTCGCGAGGCGGGAGCCAAAAAACTCATCTTGGGCCATTACAGCAGCCGCTACGACGACCTGTCGCCACTGCTCAACGAAGCGCAAGATGAGTTCCCAAATACCATCGCCGCCACCGAAGGAATGAAATTTGACCTCAGCGAGCTGAGGTAGTGGAAGGTGGAAGGTGGAAGGTGGAAAGTGGAAAGAGAAAGGTGGTAAGCGTTACCTAGTTCTTCACCCTAAACTCTAAACTCTAAACCCTAAACTCTAAACTCTAAACCCTAAACTCT
>CALAVD010000490.1 GCA_937892085.1 uncultured Prevotellaceae bacterium | reverse complement strand
AACAACCAAGAACCCATCTCAACATTTTATTAATTTATAGAACCCACCTTAAATATATAAGACCTATGAAACACTTAGTAATACTTACCGGTGCCGGAATCTCGGCAGAGAGCGGATTGAGCACTTTTCGTGACAATAATGGCCTGTGGCAAAACTACGACGCCATGGAATTAGCGAGCCTTCAAGGTTATCGTAATAACCGCGAAAAGGTGCTGGAGTTCTACAATGCGCGACGCAAGAACCTGCTCACCGTGGAGCCCAACCATGCCCACCACGTGATTGCCGAGTTAGAGAAAGACTTCAAAGTTAGCATCATCACACAGAACGTTGACGACTTGCACGAGCGCGCCGGCAGCAACAACGTACTGCACCTGCATGGCGAGCTGCGCAAAGTCACCGGCTCGATGAACCCCAACAACCCCAAGTGCATCAAGGAGAAACCCCTCGACGAACCTATCGTTATAGGTGAGAAGGCCGCCGACGGCTCCCAGCTGAGACCGTTCATAGTGCTCTTTGGCGAGTCGGTGCCAAACATTCCTGCCGCAAAAAAAATTGTTGCTCAGGCCGATATCTTTGTCGTGATAGGCACGTCTCTCAACGTGTATCCCGCAGCCGGACTGCTACAATATGTTCCAGCGTCGGCACCAGGTTTCCTCATCGACCCGGGGGAAATCGACTCCTACGAAGCCCTCAACTATCATCACATCAAGACCAAAGCCGTGGAAGGAATTGACATCCTCAAAGATTTTCTCGCCGACAAATTGTGAGCAAAACATCATTTTTTACCTCAAAAGTTGCTCATATCTCAAGAAAAAGCATTACTTTTACAAAAAATAATTTAATCATCAATTTAATACACTAAAATTATGGATCAGAACTTTAACAACACTCCTGCACAACAGGCTGGAGTAAACAATCAAAACCCCGTGAACAATCTTTCGGTAGGTGGCGCAGCTAAGGGCTGCTTCGGTCTGAGCAAGACCGTTGTAATTTTAATCGCTCTTGCGTTAATCCTTGGCGGATATGGATGCTCCAAGCGCAACAGTTTTGTAACACAAGAGAAAGAAGTTGACGCAGCATGGTCAAAGGTTGAGGCCGACTATCAGCGCCGTAGCGACCTTTACACCACTATCGCCGCTAACCTCAAGAAATATGACAAGCACGAGAGAGAGACCTACCAGGGTGTGACCAACGCTCGAGCAGGCGTGAGAAACAACGAGCAGCAAGACCAAGCTTTGCAGCAGATGCAGGCTCTCGCCGACTCTGCTCAAGCTCTCAAGGGTGTGAAGGTTGACCCCAACGATGAGCAGGCAATTAACAACTATCTCAATTCTCAAAAGAAACTGAAAGAACAACTCAATCTTGCCATCAATGTCGTTCACGAGGCTTATCCTGACCTCAAGGCCGAAGACCTGCACAAAGACTTCCAGGCTCAAATGGAGGGCACCGAGAACCGCATCAACACTTCACGCAAGGACTACATCGAGAAGGTTAGAGAGTATAACACCAACATTGACCTCTTCCCTGGCAACATCGTGGCAGGCATATTCGGCTTCAAGGCAAAACCACAATTCAAGGCCGAAGAAGGCACCGACAAAGTGCCTAACGTAGACAGCATGCTCGAGGACTAATGAAGTAGGAAGTAAAAAGTAAAAAGTAAGAAGTAAAAAGTAGGAAGTAGGAAGTAAGTGGCAAATAGTTCCATATATTTTATTTAACTATTTAACTCTCTACTGCTTTACAACTCAACTACTCAACCACTCTACTACTCTACTGCTTCACTACTCTACTACTTAACACTTATCATCGCTCTCTCCTCTCCCTCTCAACTTTCTCCACTTAACTCTCAACTAAGAAATAATGCAACTCGACAACTTTATCAGCAAACCCGACCAGGGCCGGGTGGTGGCAGCCATTGGCGAGGCCGAGAAGATGACCTCAGGCGAAATCCGCGTGCACCTCACCCCCCGCTGTAGTGACGACGTGATGTACGATGCCATCCAGGCTTTCGACCGCTTGGGCATGTATAAGACGCGCCATCGCAACGGCGTGCTAATATTTGTGGCGTTTGAGAGCCGCAAGTTTGCCATCTTAGGCGACAGTGGCATCAACGATGTAGTACCCACGGGATATTGGGATGATGAGAAAGAAATTCTTCTCGAGTACTTCAAGAATGGCGACCCAGCCACGGGTCTCTGTTCTGTGATATCACGTGTGGGCACAAAGTTGAAAGCA
Organism: uncultured Prevotellaceae bacterium; assembly: GCA_937892085.1. Taxonomy (GTDB): domain Bacteria; phylum Bacteroidota; class Bacteroidia; order Bacteroidales; family Muribaculaceae; genus Sodaliphilus. Next base: position 1,882 of record CALAVD010000490.1, on the reverse strand, counting down.
TGGTTCCCCATTGAAGATGACGACGTTAACGAACTTAGCAACGAGATTTCCTATGAAGAATAAAATCACACATTTCCTCGTAGCGGTGTTGCTGCTCTTTGTGGCATTGCCAGCATGCGGTGAACCCACGTCGTCAACACCCACAAAAGAGAAGGAGAAGCAAATGCCGGCAGCCATGATAGGCGACGACGGCACAGCGACGGCTGTACCCGACAAGCCCACCGAGAAGAAACTGCTGTGGGACTTGGCAGGTGTCATCGACCCTGCCACGGCACAAGAAATCGAGGACTCGCTCGAGACCTTCTCACGCACCACCAGCAACCAAATCCTCGTGATGACGGTAACCACAATAGGTGGTGCCGACATCTCGGAGTATGCCACACAGTTAGGACGCGACTGGGGAGTGGGGCACGAAGGCGACAACAATGGTGTGGTAATCCTCATCAAGGTGAATACCGAGAGTGAGAACGGCAACGCCTTCATAGCCACGGGCTATGGCGTGGAGGGCGCGCTGCCCGACGTGCTGTGCAAGCGCATCATCGAGAAAGAGATGATTCCGCACTTCAAGGAAAACGACTACGCCAGTGGCATCAAGGACGCACTTGCCGTGATCATGCCCGCCATGAAGGGTGAGTTCAACAAGGAGGAATACATGGACGACTCGGGCGACGCCGTGCTCGGACTTTTAGTGCTAATCATCATAATATGTCTTATCGTAGTAGCAGTTAAGAGTAATGGCGGCACTGGAGCTGGCACCAACACCCGCACCTACACCGGTGGTCCGGTCATCTTCCCGGGCAGCTTCGGCAGCGGACGTTCCAGCGGCAGCAGTTGGGGCGGAGGCAGCTCCAGCGGTGGCTGGGGCGGCTTCGGTGGCGGCAGCTTTGGCGGCGGCGGTGCTGGAGGAAGCTGGTAACTCCTCGTTTTAGTTGACAAGTTAACAAGTTGACGAGAGAACAAGCAGCTATTTTTGACATGTAGGGACAAGGCGTGCCTTGTCAGTGAGTTCACAGTTTAGAATTTATTATTTATCATTTGTTCAAGAAAAATGAGAATATTCTATAAAGGATTATTGATTGCACTTGTTGCAATGATGTGCAACGTGGGCATGGCGCAGGTGCCCGAGAAGCCCGATAGCATGATGCCTATCATCGACTTAGCGGGAATTATCAAGAACGACGCGTTAGTGAATGAGCTCAATACAAGGCTCGACTCGCTCTCACGTCGCACTACCAATCAAATTGTGGTGGTTACCGTCAACGACTTGGGAAAACTCGAGGCTAACCAGTTTGCCACTCAACTTGGCAAGAAATGGGGCATTGGCGGCAAAAAGTCTAACAATGGCCTGATAATCCTCGTTAAGCCTAAAAACGACAACGGGCCAGGCGAAGTGTATATTGCGCCAGGACCAGGTCTGGAAGGCGCTCTGCCCGATGTCAAGTGCCGGCAAATCGTCGACTCTATCATGGTGCCTCATCTCAAGGAAGGCGACTACGCCAGTGGCATCGAGGAGGCAATCAACCACATAGAACCCATCGTTATTGCCGAATACGAGCAAGCTCAAGCTGCCCACGACTTCTGCTACGAGGACGACACCAACGACGGCGGCAACGGCTGGTGGATCCTGGGTGGTATAGCTGCCGCTATAGGTGGACTCACATTATTGAGAAAGCGCAACAAGAAAAACTTGCCACCACAGCCCGCCGATGGCAACCAGGCTGCTGCAGGTGCAGCAACTGCACTGGCAGCTACAGCACCACAGGAAGAACCCGTCGAGGAAGAACCCGTCGAGGAAGAACCCGTCGAGAAAGAACCCCAAGAAAAAGAGGGAGACGACGACACTAAACCCGATGAACCAGAGCCTTACAAGTAGATCGGAAGA
>CALAVD010000489.1 GCA_937892085.1 uncultured Prevotellaceae bacterium | reverse complement strand
TCTATATTTTTAGTACTTTTGCAAGGTAAAAAGCAAGATAATGGAAGAAAATAAGAATATCGTAACAACTGGTGAAGCGTACAACAGTTTTCGTGATGATGTGTTGAAGCGCATTCGCTCGGCTCAATATGAGGCGATGCGTGCAGTCAACAAGGAGATGATTTCACTCTATTGGGAAATCGGTCGCCAAATCACAGAGCGACAAAAGACTCTCGGCTGGGGGAAATCGGTAGTTGAGAACTTGTCACGCGACATCCAAACCGAGTTTCCGGGAATTCAAGGATTTGGTGTGTCTAATTTGCGTGATATGGCTCGCTTTTATGCTGAATATCAATCAAATGAAATTCTCCAACCATTGGTTGGTGAAATTAGTTGGACCAAACATATAATAATCTTAACTAAGTGTAAAGACACGCAGGAGCGCCGTTTTTATATCCTTGCCACCAAGAAGTTTGGCTGGACAAAGAATGTGCTGATGCACCACATAGAGGGCAAAGCCTTTGAGAATTATCTGCTTGGCCAAAGCAACTATGACAAAACATTGCCAGAGTCCATCAAGAATCAGGCCGTACTTGCATTGCGCGATGAGTTCTCGCTGAACTTCTTGGATTTGAGCAATGAACATTCAGAGCGCGAACTGGAACTATCTATAGTTCGCAATGTCCGTGCTTTCTTGATGGAGTTCGGCAATGACTTCACATTCTTAGGCAATCAGTATCGTCTTGAGGTGGGAGGCCAAGAATACTTTATCGATTTACTGCTGTATAGCCGTCGCATGCAATCATTAGTGGCCATTGAATTAAAAACAGGAGATTTCAAACCAGAATACAAAGGTAAGATGGAATTCTACTTGAATGTTCTTGACGATACTGTTAAAATGGCCCACGAGAACCCATCAATCGGCATTATAATCTGCAAGGATAAGAATCGCACCATTGTTGAATATGCGCTTCGCAGTAGCACATCTCCAATAGGTGTGGCATCCTATAGTCTCAGTCCAGAATTACCCGAGCATTATAAGAAATTGCTGCCTTCAAGTGAAGACATCGCTCGACGCGTGAACATCCTGCTCGAAGGCGATCAGTAAAAGTTGCTCAACAAAATAAATTGAGTCCGCTTTAAATAGTCGCATCTTTGTACTGTCCCAAATTATCAAACGATTAAAAACGATTATATTCTTGCTGCAATTATAGAGTGAGAAAAATGTTTTTGTGGCAGTTCTAAGGCATAATCTTCTATATTTTTAGTACTTTTGCAAGGTAAAAAGCAAGATAATGGAAGAAAACCAAAACATAGAGTACAAAGAGTCCTGGCGCGATGAATATCTCAGATGGATTTGTGGTTTTGCTAATGCGCAAGGCGGCAGGCTTTTTATAGGCATTAACGACAACAAAGAAGTTGTTGGTGTCGCTAATTCTCACCGACTGCTTGAGGACATTCCCAACAAGATTGTTACTACGCTCGGCATTGTTTGCGATGTCAACTTATTGAATCAAGAAGGCAAAGATTACTTAGAAATCGTGGTAGAGCCAAGCAATATGCCCATTGCCTACGAAGGCGAGTACCACTATCGCAGCGGTGCCACCAAGCAGCAACTCAAAGGCACTGCCCTCCAGCAATTCATCTTGAAGAAGATGGGCATGACGTGGGATGATGTGGCGATGGAGAACGTTTCTATTGATGCTATCGACAGAGATGCCATTGATTATTTTGTTAATAAGGGAATATTCTATAAGCGATTATCCCCAGAGGCCAAAGACGCTTCAACTGAAACAATACTTGAGAATCTTGGTTTACTCTCTAACGAAGGAAAAATAAAGAGTGCTGCGATTTTGTTGTTTGGCAAGCGACCACAAAGGTATTTTACTGGTGTAGAGTTCCGTATCGGTCGTTTTGTGAAGGGTGAGGCAGATTTACTCATTCAAGATTCTATTGAAGGCAATCTTATCGAAATGGCAGATAAAGTTATTGAGATACTAAAGTCAAAGTATCTCATATCTCCCATTCATTATGAGGGAATGGTTAGAGTTGAGCCTTTGGAAATTCCAGAGGATGGATTGCGAGAAATTATATATAACGCAATCTGCCATAAAGATTATTCTGGTGTTCACATTCAAATGAAAGTTTATAATGACCACATTACATTATGGAATGACGGTCCACTTCCCGATGGGTTTGACATGAATGTTTTGATGAGAGAGCACTCTTCTCGCCCAAGAAACAAAAATATAGCCTCAACATTCTACAAAGCCGGTTTCATTGAGGCTTGGGGACGAGGCATTAAAAAGATCCAAGAATCGTTTGCCCAAGCCAACCTTCCTATGCCAACCATAGAGAACCGTTTTGGTGGCGTGTTAGTCACAATACAACGCAGTCCATTATTTGGAAAACTGTATCATGGCGAGCCCAAAAATGACACCCAAAATGACACCCAAAAGTTAACTGTACGACAAAGGGCTATTCTAAATATTATAAGTAAAGATATCAATACAACTGCACGCTACTTATCTAAAGCACTAAACGTCTCATTATCAACAATTAGACGTGATATAAGAATTTTAAACAAGATGAAGATTCTCATCTATGCTGGTTCAAGCAAAGAAGGTCACTGGGAGATACTAAAAGACATAGAGTGACACCCAAAATGACACCCAAAGTGAACCTCAAAATGACGCCCAAAATGAACCTCAAAAAGAACCCCTATAATCATGAAAAAGAAATCGATGCTCGACCTGCATCGGGTTGATGTAGAACAATATAAAACGGTTGAGAAAATACCGGTTGCTGTGGTGCTCGATGACGTGCGCAGCGAGATGAACGTGGGGAGTGTGTTCCGCACTGCCGACGCTTTCGTTATTGAGCGCATTGCCTTGTGCGGCATCACTGGCCAGCCGCCAAGCCACGAGATTCACAAGACGGCTCTCGGTGCTGAGGACTCGGTCGCTTGGTCCTATCACAAGACCGCCCTCGAAGCCGTGGAGCAGCTGCGAGAGCAGGGTTATAAGATTTGCGCCATCGAGCAGGTGCATGGCAGCACCAGCTTGGAGCAGTTTCCTATTGTGCCAGGCGAGAAATATGCCCTCGTGCTCGGCAATGAGGTGAAGGGCGTGAGCCAGGCGGTGGTCGATGCCAGCGACTGCTGCATCGAGATACCCCAGCACGGCACCAAGCACTCGCTCAATATCGCCTGCTCAGCCGCCATCGTGATGTGGCACTTCTTCACTCACTTGTCACAGCACGCGGCAAAGTAACGAATGATAACCGTGGAGAGCATAAAAAACAACTATTACAACATCTTAACAACTCAAAACAACTAAATTATTATTAAGTGCACTTGAAAAAGAAACCACAAATTAATCAGATTAATTCAGTCTCTGATTATCAATAGCTATCAACTATCAAAAAAATAAGAACAATTAATTGTTTGTGATTGTATGACAATATTTTTGTAACTTTGCATTTTGATAATCACAAAACACAGATACTGCAATGAAGAAAACAAAACGAAATATAGCCATCGTGTGTGGTGGCGACTCGTCGGAGCATGAGGTGTCGCTGCGCTCGGCACAAGGCCTCTACAGCTGGTTTGACCGTGACCGTTACAACGTTTATATCGTAGTGATAAGAAAGAACGACTGGCACGTGAACCTGCACGACGGCAGCATAGCGCCTATCGACAAGAACGACTTCTCCTTTAAGCCCAAGAGAGGCGAGAAAACTACCTTCGACTACGCCTACATCACCATTCACGGCACCCCTGGCGAGAACGGCATCTTGCAAGGCTATTTCGACCTTATCAACTTGCCCTACTCCACCAGCAACGTGCTCGTGGAAGCATTGACGTTCAACAAATACATGCTCAACAACTATATGCGACCCTTCGGTGTGACCGTTGCCGACAGCATCTTGCTCATCAAGGATGTGGAGCGCAACATCACCGAGGACGACATCGAGCGCGAGCTGGGCATGCCATGCTTCGTGAAGCCCACCGACGACGGCTCCAGCTTCGGTGTGACAAAGGTGAAAGACAAGAGCCAGTTAGCCCCCGCCATCAAGACGGCTTTCAAGCAATATAACCAAGTGATGATTGAGCGTTTCCTCGATGGCACCGAGGTCACCGTGGGCTGCTACAAGACCAAGAACAAGAGCGTGGTATTCCCTGTTACCGAAGTGGTTACCGATAATGAATTCTTCGACTACGATGCCAAGTATAATGGCCAGGTACAGGAAATCACCCCCGCCC
>CALAVD010000488.1 GCA_937892085.1 uncultured Prevotellaceae bacterium | reverse complement strand
GGAAGTCGTTGTAGTTTATCTTGCCCAGGAAGCAGATGCCCTGGCTGTCCTTGCGGCCGGCATTGGGCAGCCTCACCTCCTGAGCAATCTCGCGCACGCGCGCCTTTGGCATCGTCCCAATGGGGAAGATGAGGTGGCGCAGCTGGTCGTAGGTAATCTGTGCCAGGAAGTCGGTCTGGTCCTTTACAGGATCAACTGCCGTGGCAAGATATTTAGTGTCGTCAATCTCGCAAGTGGTGGCATAGTGACCCGTTGCCGTGAGGTCGAAGTCCTTGCCCCATCGCTGCTCGAAATATCCAAATTTTATCATGCGGTTGCACATCATGTCGGGATTAGGAGTAAGACCGGCTTTAACGGTACGCAGCGCATATTCCATCACATTGTCCCAGTACTCCTCATGCAGCGACACCACTTCGAGCGGCAAGCCATAGCGATGAGCTATGAGCGAACACATCTCTATGTCTTCCTCGGCGCTGCAATCGCCCTCGTCGTTGTCCATACCGATGCGTATGTAGAACAGCCTTAAGTCGTGCTCAGCCTGCTCCACAAGCTCATGCACAACTACTGCGCTGTCAACGCCCCCCGATACCAATACCGCTATATTCATTTATCGTAGTAGTACTTAGTTTTTAGTTTTTTCTATATTGTTTATGAGATATAGATTATCTAAATATATAGTCTCCTAACTTAAAACTTGATTTACGCTTTCTCCAGCACCTCGCTTTCCTCGTCGTCTTTCTCGCTGATGGTGTGAATGGCAACGAGATAGTCGAGAGAGATTTTGCCGGGACCGGCAAGCAACATATATACAAAAATTCCCAGGAACATAATGGGATATCCCGGCTCGAAGAAAAACATCTGCTGGTCGGCACCGGCTATGCTCGTAGCGTTAGGCATTATCGTCTGAGCATAAATCATCACGCCTATCGAGGGCAGGAGCGCAAACCGAGTAAAGAGTCCTAAGATGATGAACACCGAGCACACAATTTCTATTACCACTATTGCCACCATTGCCGTCTCGCTGACACCGATCGACGTATAAGCAAACTCATTGAGGTGCATCATTTGCCGCACGCCGAGCTGAAGGAACATCAACCCAACGAACAGACGCAAAAATAGTCGCGACAAGTTGCTGTAGGTGTGACCCACGTTAATCATGAACAAGCTCTGGAACCACTTTGGAATCTTTGTCATCTCTCTATCATGTTTGGGATATTATAAACTATGATTTTTTCTCGCATTATTAATTTGAAATCCAGCTCTTCAAGAAATCGACGGTTTTGTTCTTGGCAATCACGCGGAACTCCTCGTCAAGGACATAGATGCACGGGATTATGCGCAGGTCGAGCTTATTGAGCACGTCCTTGCTGGCGCCCACCTCCCATTTCTCGCTATAGCTCTGCGAGTCGGCATCCCATTGCTTGGGGGTACCACCCACCATCACATTTATCATTTTCACGACGCCCTCATCTACAGCCTGCCCAAAAACGATGTCGGTGCTCAGGCGCATGCGTTCGATTGAGCTGCCGCTTTCTGTATCGCTGAACATCACAACATAGAGTGTAGCGCTTGCCGAGCGGTTGTCGCTTAAATGGCGACGCGCACCGCTTATCGAGGTATATTCGAAGTCAAGAAGCGGCTGCCCCAGCTTACTGGTGCTCAAGCGCTTGATTTGTTCGGCATAGTGGTTGCGCACGTCTTTCTTCGCCCAAGAGGCATCGGCAACGCTCTGTGCAAACGTCAAGTACAGGTCATCAATCACATCAGTGTCGTGGTAGTAGAGGATATACTCTGCCAAACTTGCAAGCTTCAAGAAGTTGTCATGATTGGCCTGCGACTTGAACATGAGGTTGCGAACTGAACCTAACGACACGTTGGTGTTAGCACCAGCTTTCATAATGTCGAAATAAGTGAGCATGGCCTCGAGCAAAAGGCTGTCGTTCTCTGCGACAAAAGGCTTGGTAAGTTCACATTTGTCCCAAAAGTGCTGAACGCTGTAGTTGCAACGGCTTTCAATGCTCGAGCATGTGTCGGGGGCAATTGGGTACTCAAAGAGAGTAGTCACCTGGCACACGGCATTACTTGCTGAAAGCAAACTAATTACAACCAATATTGAACGTAAAATTTTATTCATCTGATTAAATAATAATTATTATATAACTATTTAACTTGCTAAGGTACGGCAAAAAAACACAACACACAAACTTATTGCACTAAAAAAAACTTAAAGCCACAAAAAATCCCCCTCTGGCTATTACTGTCCTGAGGGGGAGATTGAGAGCCACGAACGGGACTCGAACCCGTGACCTACGCGTTACGAATGCGTTGCTCTACCAACTGAGCTATTGTGGCTTGACACTTGCCGTTGTAGCGACAAGCTAATATAACGTCTGCCTACTATAGGTAAGCGTTATCGTCGCATCAAGTAAATTAAGTCTTGCGATACATGGTCGAGACACTGCTGGAGCAATCTTCGTGATCACTTCGCTCGACGCCGACGAGTAGTAATAATAGCTTGAAGATGTGGTGTTGTTATATTTTGTCACATCGATGGGCATTATCACAAATTTCATATCGCTCTCCGAGGCTATGCCTCCTTTGTTGTTGATGATGTCGAGAATGTAACTCCTAAGACCGGTGAACGTGTAAACATGTCCTGAGGCGTCATACTCGGCATAGAAAGCATCTTTATTGTTAGTGAGCGAATCCAGCTCAAAGAACTTGTCACGATACCCCTCTTTCACCATCAGCAGATACTGAGGCGGAGCAATGTCATACTTGTTTTCAATCTCGCTCACCGGAATCTTGAGAGTCAAGCCGTTGATGACTGTCAGTGCCTCGTCAGAGCCAGCATTGAAACGGTCGATAATCTCCTGAATGGGGAAATCGACATGAACCTCATATCCAGCAGGCCCCATCACAATGGCATCACCAGCTTCAATCATAAGCTTCACGCCAGGATCAGGGTCGAGTGATATGTTGTTGTTATACACCACTTCGGGGGTTACTGCCATGTAGCTCTGCTTCATAGCGGGATAGATGGTATCGGTGGTCGCATCAAGCTTCTCATATTTGCGATAGTAGCTCACAAACTCAATGTCATAGAAGTTCATCACATGACCCTCGCCATAGCTGTTCTTGATGTAGATGCCAGGGAGGTATGACGAGAAATCGGTGGGAGTTTTAAATATTGAGGGATTGGACTTGAACTCATTGAACAAGTCGCGAGCATAGCTCACTGGAACAGGCACTTTCACCTCGTAGTAATTTACTGTCGTGCCAGCTGAGGTATATTCGGTTTTTAGCGACAAGTCGTTTGCCGAATAGACCACAGAGCCCATCACATCGTCTTCGTCATAGTAACCAGTAGGGTCAAAGTCGGTGTAGATAGGGTTAGGGAGCTGCTTGTTGAGCTTATACACATCCATGCGCATGGGAGCCAACTTGTCGCCTATCACATCACCAGAGCCCACTCTCATCACCAGGAAGCAGGAGTCCACCCACTGTGCACCGCCATGCACTCCCACGGTGTCGATTGTGGTAGTGGGCATGAATTGCGCCACCACATCGCTCTCGAGGGTGCCATAGCCCTCAGCACTCACTTTGCCAATCAGTTCTATACTGCTGCGTGAGCGCAAGTGACTGCTTCTCACGGGCATTCCAGTGATCACAAAACTGTTGTCGTCGATTATCGCCGAATGAATATCGGAAATCGACGTCCCTATCACATCATCGGTACAAGAATTGAAGCCCACAACGGCAACAATTAACAGTAACGCGAATAATATCTTTTTCATTTTCAATCAACACTCATTAATGACCTGTGCCAGTCCAGCACATTTTCACAGACTGTGGTAGAATTCAATACAACGATCAGCAAAAGTACTCTCGTCGGTGTCCTCATAAGGCAGGAACGGAAGCCCCGACTCCTCGACCAGTTTCAGCACCTCGGGATTGACATTCTTGCTGCATTGAACCACTGCATGACAGTGATTCAAAGCAAGGCGCATCAAATCGACATAACTTGCTTGACGATCCATGATAGGAGCCAAATCCTCATCGCTCAGACCATCAAACTTGAGCTTCTTATAAAGGTCTTCGCTCAGCGGGCTCACCATCTCCTCGTCGAAGAGCGACATCACCACTTTTGAATCGCGGAACGACGGGTCGTCGCCATACATCCTGCTGATATACAATGGAGCAAGGGCAGTAATCCATCCACTACACTGGATGATGCCTGGAGCCCAACGCTGCTTCTTCACCGCCTCAAGCACACCGCGCACATAGAATATTGAACGCTCGTCGTTGTCCTCGGGATGCGTGTTTATCTCAAGCTCTTTGGTGATCTCGGGAGTGAAATAGTCATCACTGAAGATGAAATACACCTGCAAGCGAGCAGGTTGCAAAGTGGCGACCTTGATTATCAGCGGATGATCCATATCATCGATGATAAGGTTCATTCCCGACAGACGAATCACGGGGTGCAACTGGTTGCGACGGTCGTTGACATAGCCATACTTAGGCATGAAAGTGCGTACCTCTGAACCCTTCTCCTGAACTCGCTGTGCCAAGACACGGCTGAAGTTTCCCATCTCACTCTCGGGAAGATAAGGAGATATCTCCTGTAATATAAACAGAACTTTATTGAAATCCATTGCGAAGTGTGTAGTATTCTTTAATTTAGATGCAAAGATAGCAATTTTTCTTCTAAATAGAGAGAATTATCGCTAAATGGGCATTGTTTTTAACTTAATTTTACCCAAATAGAGCCATAAGTATCTATTCAGCGATGCCACTTTTATCAAACAAAAACATCAAAAATGCGATTAAAAACAAAAATCGCTGAATAGTTACAGCCATAATGCATAAAAAACACAAGGGCACCTCAACGAGTGAAGCGCCCCATGCGTTAAGCTATGTTTCAATTTTAAAACTCGCAGTTGTTGGGAGTGCGTGGGAAGGCGATGACGTCGCGGATGTTGGCCATGCCGGTAACGAAGAGCACAAGGCGCTCGAAACCGAGACCGAAGCCACTGTGAGGCACAGTGCCATACTTGCGAGTCTCGAGATACCACCACATGTCCTTCATGGGGATACCCAGCTCGTTGATGCGGTTCATCAGCTTGTCGTAGTCGGCTTCGCGCTCCGACCCACCAATAATCTCGCCAATCTGTGGGAACAACACGTCCATAGCACGCACAGTCTTGCCGTCATCGTTCTGCTTCATGTAAAACGCTTTGATAGCCTTAGGATAGTCGGTGAGGATTACTGGACGCTTGAAGTGCTCCTCCACGAGGTAACGCTCATGCTCACTCTGAAGATCTACTCCCCACTTAACCGGGAACTCAAACTTCTTGCCGCTCTTCTCGAGGATGTCGATGCCCTCGGTGTAGGTCAAGCGCACAAACTCGTCTTTGAGCACACTGTTAAGGCGTTCGATGAGAGTGTTATCATACATCTTGTTGAGGAACTCGATGTCGTCCTTGCAATGATCGAGAGCATACTTCACACAATATTTTATGAACTCCTCGGCGAGGTCCATGTTATCGTTGATGTCGTAGAACGCCATCTCTGGCTCTATCATCCAGAACTCCGCCAAGTGGCGAGGGGTGTTGCTGTTCTCGGCACGGAATGTGGGACCAAAGGTGTAGATGGCACCAAGTGAAGTAGCGCCAAGCTCGCCCTCGAGCTGACCACTCACGGTGAGGCTCGTCATCTTGCCAAAGAAATCCTTGCTGTAGTCGATTTTACCGTCCTCGGTGCGGGGCAGATCGTTAAGGTCGAGAGTAGTGACCTGGAACATCTCGCCAGCACCCTCGGCGTCGCTCGAAGTGATGAGTGGAGTATTCAGATAGAAGAACCCCTTGTCGTTGAAGAACTTGTGGATGGCAAATGCAAGATGGTGACGAATGCGGAACACGGCGCCAAAGGTGTTGGTGCGCATGCGCAGGTGACCTTTCTCGCGCAGGAACTCTAAGGTGTGACCTTTCTTCTGCATTGGGTACTCCTCGGGGTCGGCAGTGCCATAGACCTCAATTTCTTGAGCCTGCACCTCAAAAGCCTGTCCCTTACCTTGCGAAGCCACCAGAGTTCCAATCACGCAAAGGCTCGAGCCGGTGGTGATGGGCTTGAGTTGCTCCTCGCTGAACTGCTCCAGGTTAACCACGATTTGGAGGTTGTTGATAGTAGAGCCGTCGTTAAGAGCCACAAACTGCACATGCTTGTTGCCACGTCTGCTTCTTACCCATCCTTTCACACACACTTGCTTGCCCTCAAGTTCTCCACTGAAGGCGTCAACAATTTTAGTTCGTTTTATTGCCATAATATTCATTCACGTTGTGGCGAGTCGCCACAACGTGAGGTTTATTGTTTATAGTTTATTTTTAATTTTCACTTTCTTACTCAAACGAGTTTTGCTTCAAGAAGTTAACCTCTTCCTGTGTGAGGTATCGCCACTTGCCGCGAGCCAGGTTCTTCTTGGTCAAGCCAGCGAAATACACGCGGTCGAGCTTCACCACATGATAACCTAAAGCCTCAAAGATGCGGCGAACCACACGGTTGCGGCCCGAGTGAATCTCAATGCCTGCCTGCTTGCGGTCGGTAGGGCTCACATAGCTCACTGCGTCGGCATGGATTGGTCCATCGTCAAGCTCTACGCCGTCGGCAATGTGCTGCATGTCTTCCTCGCTGATGGGCTTGTCAACCCACACCTGATATATTTTTTTCTTAACATACTGTGGATGAGTGAGCTTCGATGCTAAGTCGCCATCGTTGGTGAGCAGCAGCACGCCAGTGGTGTTGCGGTCTAAGCGGCCAACGGGATAGATGCGCTCTTCGCAAGCACCCTTAACATAATCCATCACAGTCTTGCGGCCGTTGGGGTCATCGCTTGTAGTGACGCAGTCTTTAGGCTTGTTGAGCAGCACATAGCACTTCTTCTCGGCTACCACCACCTGATCGTTATATTCCACAATGTCTTTAGGAGTAATCTTGATGCCGAGCTGGTCAACGACTTCGCCATTAACCTTGATAACGCCCTTCTGAATCAGTTCATCGGCTTCACGACGCGAGCAGATGCCAGCATTAGCCATGAACTTATTAAGGCGCATAGTGGTGTCAGGATCAATCATTGGCTCTTCATACTCGATGCGTTGTGGACGGGGAGTGAAGCGCATTTGAGGGCGTGGACCCTGCATCTTGTGACCACCACGCTGATTGCGGTTGCCATAGCCACCACGCTGTTGATAACCACCACGCTGCTGATAGCCACCACCCTGCTGGCGATAGTTACCACGCTGCTGGTAGCCGCCGCGCTGCTGGTAGCCGCTCTGCTGTGGGCGGTTGTAGGTGCGCTGCTGGTAACCTTCTTGCTGCTCGCCTTCACCCTGTTGCTGGTATCCACGCTGGTTGTAGCCACCTTGCTGGGGACGGTTGTAGCCGCGTTGCTGATAGCCGCCACGCTGGTTGTAGCCACGCTGCTGATAGCCACCTTGCTGGGGACGGTTGTAGCCGCGTTGCTGATAGCCGCCGCGCTGGTTGTAGCCACCTTGCTGTGGGCGGCTGTAGGTGCGATGCTGATAGCCACCTTCATGGTAGTCGTTGCCAGCATTGTCGCCAGCATGTGCTTCACGATTGTAATCGGCATTCTCTACTTGAGGAGTAGTCACTTCATTCTCGTCCATAGCAGGACGCGACTCACTGATGCGTGGTCGTCTCGGTTTTTTCTCTAAATTCTCATCCATAGTTGAGATGTATCAAAAAAGGGGTTATTAATAAAACAATATAATATCGTGACCTCTCGGTCGCGTCAGATTTTCTTACTATAGGTTTCTATCTATCACCTTTGAATAAACTTTTTGCAAAGGTACATCTTTTAATTGAATAGAGAAACAAATAATCAGGTTTTTTATCAATGTTTTTAATAATATTTATATTTTCTACCACACATGATAGCTTCAAACCTGTTAGAGACGCCCGAGAATCGGCCAAAAAGCAAAAAGCGAACTTTTTTTTCAAAAAAAAGTGGCTTAAGGCATTGCGCATTAAGAAAAAAGTTGTACCTTTGCACCGCAATTTTGCGCAATTTTTTAAAAATTAACACAATGTACTTAGATCAAGAGAAGAAAAAAGAGATCTTTGGCACCTACGGAAAAAGCAATACTGATACTGGCTCACCCGAAGCTCAGATAGCATTATTCTCATACCGTATTGCCCACTTGACCGAGCATTTGAAGGTCAACAAGAAGGATCATACGACTCAACGTGCACTTAAGATGCTTGTAGGTAAGCGTCGTCGTCTGCTGGATTATCTTATCCGCACCGACATCAACCGCTACCGTGCTATCATTGCCAAGAAGGAGCTTGGCATCCGCAAGTAATAACTTATTTGCTCTAAGAGACGTAAGTGGAAAGTCCCTGCAATAGAAGAAGTATTGCAGGGGCTTTTGTTTTTACCTCAAGCTGACCAAGCCGACGAGAGACAAGCTGACAAAGCAATGGATTTAGAGCGAACATATCAACAATGACATGAGACACCTATATATTATAATGCTTCTCAGTGCGGCGTGCTGGATGACTTCGGCAGCGCATGATGAGATTCTTGAGGGCGATTTACTATTTGCCTACAGTAACACCGCGGGCAAAGCTATCAGCGAGGCTACTGTGCACGACACCACTGCCCTACCCATCTATCACGTGGCAATCGCAACCTGGGTTGGCGACAAGCTCTTTGCACTTGAGGCGATTGACGAGGGCGTGGTGCTCACTCCTTTTGAAAAATTTACCGAGCGCACCATGAGCAAGGGCGGGATGCTGGCAGGGCGCCTCAAAGACCGCCGGCTTCAGCTTGGCCGGCGCGCTTCAGCGCTCGCCGCGCTTACGCGCATTTAAGGCGCGGATGCGGCTTGGCAGCGTATAGAGGCGGATGAAGCCGTCCCCGTCTGCCTGGCTGTATACCTCATCTTCCCCGAAGGTCACGAAGTCGAAGGATTTTTTATCATATCTGTAAAACGGTCAAACAGGTACGTGCTGTCCTGCGGACCCGGTGCACTTTCCGGGTGATACTGGACGCTGAAGACACGGTCTTTTTCGCACTTTACTCCTTCAATCGTGTTATCCAGAAGATTGATATGGGTTACGGAAAGCGGCGTCGATGCCAGACTGTCCGCATCAACTGCATAGGAGTGATTCTGGGAGGTTATCTCAATTTTGCCGGTATCCAGGTTTTTTACAGGATGGTTTCCGCCCCTGTGGCCGAACTTCAGCTTATATGTCTTTGCACCGTATGCCAGTGATATGATCTGGTGTCCAAGGCATATACCGAATATCGGAAATCTGCCGATAAGATTCCGGACGGTTTCAATTGTTTCAGGAACGTCGGTGGGATCCCCGGGCCCGTTTGAGATAAAGACTCCGTCAGGATGAAGATCAGATATCTTTTCTGCAGAAGTATTCCATGGTACAACGGTAACAGTGCAGCCTCGTTGATTAAGCGAACGTACGATATTCTGCTTCATGCCGCAGTCTATGGCTGCCACATGCAGGGCTTTTCTGCGGATGACCCCATGCGCTGCCTTTGGCGGATAGTATGTAACTGCATTTCTGCGGCTTACTTCGGAGACCGCTGTCCTGGGAAGAGCATAGGACTTAAGCAGTTCCATGCCTTCGGAAAGAGAAACTTCCGGTCTGGTAATAAGGACTTTCTGTGAGCCTTCGCTGCGGATGATGCGTGTAACAGCCCGCGTATCTATGCCGCTGATACCTGGAATATCATATTCTTTCATAACTTCAGCAAGTGTCTTGCTGCTGCGCCAGTTGGAGGGCTCATCATTATAATCCCGTACTA
>CALAVD010000487.1 GCA_937892085.1 uncultured Prevotellaceae bacterium | reverse complement strand
AGTTGGAAAATCATTGTTCTTTACCAAATACTTACATGATTCTGATTCATATATATAAATGGTTTTAGTAGCATCATCTCTTAACGGATAATATAACCCCAACAGTATTCCGGCAATTTCGGTTAAGTGATTTAATACTGTTTTTTGATTATTCTCTGGCAAAGTGTCGAAAGAAGACGTGTTAAATAAGACACTTGATAATGTTGCACAACATCTACTTTTGAACTCCGTTTCTGTACATGGGCAAAATTTATGTACCATATTAGCATAGAGAGGCAACAAGTCTTCCATATCGGTCTGACTTTTACCTCGTATTATTGTGCAACGGTATTGGTGCTCAGGGGTATAACTCATAATTGTCTCAATAATTGTTTTGCTATTTCATTTGCCATTAATGGGGGTACAGCATTCCCAACTTGTTTTAATTGGCTACCCTTACCGCCAATAAACAAAAAATTATCGGGAAAAGATTGAATTCTTGCGCTCTCCCTTACGGTCGGCACACGATTATAAGAATAATGAAAATGGTGATTGTGACCCGTGTCTATTGTGAAACAGGGCTTTTGGCTATCCATTCTTGTCCATGCAATGTGAACTTTTCGTAAACTCCACATTTCTTTAGGCAAACACTTGTAGTTGCAGCCATCAGGCACCATTGCTATTATCCGCCTTGTTTCAGCCGTATGGACTGTTGCTTGATGATTGTTCAAAACCGAACTATTATTTCGCATCAGACATTGGTAGTCACTTTGGGGTGAATTAGGATAGCTTTCTCCATCATTTATTGTTTCTTCAGGTAAATCTGATATTGCTTCTTTTGTTGTCACCCTTATTTCTGTAGTAGGTTTAGGGAAGATATATTCACTTTCCAATAATCCCACAAAAATAGCTCTACGGCGATTTTGTGGCACGCCAAAATCTGAAGCAATTAACACTTTATAAACAACATTATAACCAAGTGCTGTGAAATCAGATAAAATTGCATCTTTCACAGCGCCATTACCTATTGAAAGTATATGGGGAACATTCTCCATAACAAACGCCTTAGGTTTGAAATGGTCAACAAAACGAACAAACGATTTATAAAGTTTATTCCTGTCGTCGTCAATGATACGTTTGCCCGCAACTGAAAAACCTTGACATGGTGGTCCTCCGATAATAACATCAACTTTGTGCAGATTAAAATCAGTCTCCACCTTAATGGGGTCAAGGTTAAGCAAATCTGCATTTAACGTTTTTGTGTCTTTATGGTTAAATCGGTAAGTCACAAGAGCATCCTCCCAATTGTCAATAGCAAGACGCACATCGAAACCTGCCATCTCAAATCCGAGAGACAAGCCGCCACAGCCTGAAAACAAGTCTATTACGATAGGTTTTGCCATTATTATATGAGAAAATTTAATACTTGTAGAACTGCAAAGTTAATCAAAATTCCGCTACCTCACGTCACTTGTTCATAACTTTTTGCCAAAACGCTCAAAAAAGGCACTGCGACTTGCACCGCAGCACCTTTCGACAAATATTGAGCAACATTCTATACACTATACACTATACACTATACACACTACACTCTACACAAGCGAGCAACGCTCGCTATTTTTGCGTGCTGGCCGAGGTTCACTGACCGCACACCGCCGCTCGCGCGGCGACTTATGCTGTGAACTCGCCCGAGCCGCTGGCGCGGGTTGATGCTCGGAGATCAGGGTGAGTTGAATGAACGGCACATCTTTTTAACTTCGTGAGTAGGGAGTAGGGAGCGGCAAAGCCGCTTTTCTATACACTATACACCCTAAACCACGAGCGCAGCGAGTATAAGTGTAAACATAAAAATAACTTTGTCGTGAAAATTCACCACAAAGTTACCTTTACATGCCCACCCACCAAAAGACAAGAAAACCGCCCCATTTCTGAGACGGTTTTTTATATCCAAAATTGTGGATTACTTTATAATTTGTACCCAAGAATCATCAAAATCGATTGCTCTTAAAATGTCATCTTTACTGATTACAGGGGGACGCTTGATAGTGAACTTCACTGCATTTTCAGGGATTCTTGTGTGAATCGTGAATTGTGATCCATGAGGTTGCCATGTGAAACAAGTTTCACCGCTTTCTATGTGTTTCCCAATCAAATTACCATTTGAATTTGCCTCCCAAACATAGTCGCTTGTTCTAAAGCGATGATTATCTTCTTCGAAAAGAGTGTAGGAGAGTAAATCATTGGAACGCACCAATATAGAAGTTCTAACCGGGTTGAACTCGTCTTGTGCTAAGTTAATTCGTTCATTCCAAATACCCAATACAGCTCTACCAGTTTCTTGAATATCTTTATGTGGGTCTGTTATGCCATAAGAATAGTCAGGAGAGCATCGGCCACTTATTAATCGAATATTACGAACAGTAAATGGTCTTGAATTTTTTACAGTCTTCATCGACCAAGCCATCTTGCCAAGAACCACATCAGCTATACCTATTGGGGAATCCAAATGTTTTCCGCCAATAGCATCAGAAAAAGCATCTCCCCAATCTGCACCAGTAATATCTTTTCTACCGATATATAGCAGATGGACAAGATAGCCACCTATCTTGATAA
>CALAVD010000486.1 GCA_937892085.1 uncultured Prevotellaceae bacterium | reverse complement strand
GTACTCAAAATAATTTTGCCGAAAAATTAGACTATGAACATAATAGATAAAGTGCGCAACTTGCGCATCGCTGACTATAACTATCCGCTCCCTGATGAGCGCATCGCTAAGCATCCTCTCGCCCAGCGTGAGCAGTGCAAAGTGCTTATGTACAATGACAACGCTATCGAGCAGCACATCTTCCATGAGGTTCCCTCGCTGTTGCCCAGCGATGCTCTGCTCATCTATAACAACACAAGGGTCATCAATGCCCGCTTGCGATTTCGCAAGGCTACTGGCAGCCAAATCGAGATTTTCTGCCTTGAGCCGGTTGCTCCACACGACTACCAGCTCATTTTCCAGACCACCAACCAATGCACTTGGCTATGCCTAGTGGGCAACAGCAAGCGCTGGAAAAGCGGAACCCTCACTCAGCAGATTGAGGTGGACGGTGCCACCGTTATCATCAACGCCACCCGCGGCGAGCGCCGAGGCAACGCCTTCGAGATAACCTTCTCATGGCAGGGAAGCTCCCCCTCTAAGATAGAGGGGGGCGGGGGAGTATGATGGCGATTGCCACAAGTGCCTGAACTCCAAATGAATGCAATTTTCATACTCCTCCGCCCCACTCCCTCCCCTCCGCCTTTCAGGCACCTCCCCTCTGGCAGGGGAGGAGTACAGCTCCTCTATCTTAGAGGAACAGCTGAAAAAGCTCCACTTTTTCATTTTTGACACACCCTCAAAAGTAAAAAGTTGTGATGGTTGTCTATATGTTGTTTGGGTTGTTTTATATTTTGGTGTCGCTATCCTGTGCGAGGGGCATTAATGCATTATGAAAGCACAGCCCATTCGCAAAATTCGTTCATTTCGCCGTTCTGCATCATTAACGCCCCACGGGGATGTCGTAGCCCACGAGGCGGAAAGCCACTTTGAATGGTGTGGCACTCTTGCGGGGCTTGGGACCAGCATAGTAGTAGAAAAGTCGCTGCACGTCGAAGGTCTTGATAGCCACAAGGCGCGTCTCGCCAGGCTTTAGGTCAACTTCCACCGTTGCCGTGCGCTCGTGCAGCATCTCTCCGTTCATCTGAGAGTAGCGCATCAAGAGGCGTATGTGCGAGATGCGGTGCTTGGTGTTATTGGTCACAAAGAACGACTCGCGCGAGTCGCTCACCTTCTTGCTGTAGCCTTTCAGGGTGACGGCGTTAGGCTCTATGTCACGCAGCAGCGAGTCGGGCACCGAGGCATCGGGAATCTGCTCCACAAGCTGACTGTTACTCTTGAGTTGCGACTGTGTGGTGCGCGTGCGAGCCATCGACGCGACGGCAACGGCCACCATGAGCATTATCAATATCAGAATTTTTGTTTTCATATTTATTTTAGCTGACAAGTAAACAAGCTGACAAGTAAACAAGCCGACAAGCAAACGAGCCAATAGTAGTTGCCACTCTGAACTCACGGGCGAGGCAGGTCTCGTCACTACAAGCTGATGAAGCATGCTTCATCCACTCTTAACACTTAACACTTAACTCTTTACACTTAACACTTATCAAAGGTATCTCACTTTATTGAATCGGTTGCCATTGCCGTCGGTGGGGAAGATTTTTTTGAAGCCCTCGGGGAGCTTCTCTCTCTCGACATCGGGGAT
>CALAVD010000485.1 GCA_937892085.1 uncultured Prevotellaceae bacterium | reverse complement strand
AGGTGTTTTTATGAAGAATTTTTGTCAAGAAAAGGTAAAAATTACTTTTAAATGCATTTCATAAAAACACCTTTAGATGCAACTAAATCAACCTTTTTGATAAAAAAAACACTTTTTTCTTTGAAAAAAGTATGTAAAAATTTTGGTTTTTAAAAAAAGTGTTGTACTTTTGTTGCGAAATAAAATCAAGAATGTTGCGTTTCGAAACTTTTAATGCACTCGAATTAAAGTTTCAAGCCAATGCAATCGATTGACAGAAAAAGCGATAAGAGACCTGTAGGGCATCATAATCCCACAACATAAACGCTTTTCTTTTAAGTTTTTTGTTGAAAAATAAAATAAAGTTGAAAAATAAAATAAAGATGAATAAAGAAACTGGCAATCACTACGACGTGATTGTGATAGGCGGAGGCATCACTGGTGCAGGAACAGCACGCGACTGCGCAATGCGCGGCCTGAAAGTGCTGCTCGTGGAACGCTTCGACTCCTCAACTGGAGCCACAGGACGCAACCACGGCTTGCTACACAGTGGAGCCCGCTACGCCGTCACCGACCACGAGAGTGCTACCGAGTGTATCAAGGAGAACATGACGCTGCGCAAGATTGCGCGACACTGCGTGGAGGAGACCGAAGGTCTCTTCATCACCCTTCCCGAAGACGACCTCAACTTCCAATCTACATTTGTCCAAAAATGTAACGAAGCAGGAATCTGCGCCCAGGTGATTGACCCACAGCTTGCCAAGGCTATGGAGCCAGCGGTGAACCCACACCTTATTGGTGCCGTGAAAGTGCCTGACGCATCGGTTGACCCATTCCGCCTAACGATGGCGAATGTGCTCGACGCTCAGCTGCATGGTGCCGAGGCTCTCGTTTATCACGAGGTCATCAACATCCTCGTAGAGCAGAACCGCGTGGTGGGTGTGAAGCTTCGCAACAACCATAACGGCGACACCCTTAATGCCTACGCCTCGGCGACTATCAATGCTGCCGGAATATGGGGATCGCTCATCGCACAGATGGCAGGCGTGAAAATCAATATGTTCCCGGCTAAGGGCTCGCTGCTCATCTTCGGGCACCG
>CALAVD010000484.1 GCA_937892085.1 uncultured Prevotellaceae bacterium | reverse complement strand
GGGTAGGCGAGGATGCTGGTGGTTAACACCAAGCCAGTGATGGCACACACAATCACTGTGTCCCAGAAGGTGCCAGTGGAGCTTACAAGCGCTTGACGCACTGGGTTCTTGGTGCGCGCCGCTGCTGCTACGATTGGCGCAGAACCGAGACCTGACTCGTTGCTGAAAAGCCCCCTTGCGATGCCATAGCGTGCTCCCATCATGATGGCGGTTCCTGCTGCTCCACCCACCGAGGCTTTCAGCGAGAAAGCGTCACTGAAAATCCAGCAAATGGCATCCCACAGATACTGGTGGTTGACAATCAAAATGTATATGCATCCCATCACATAAAGAATCGCCATAAACGGCACAAGAGCCGAGCATATCCTGCCAATGCTTTTCACACCGCCAATTATCACCACGCCCACGAGTGCCATGAGGCAGATGCCCACCCCCACACTCAAGTAGAATTTGGGCTCACAGCTCAGTCCTAAGGTGTTGTTGAGCCATGAGGTGATGCTTGCCACGCTGCTGTTGTCGCTAAGTAGTATTGCGAAATTTTCGCTGATGGCATTGGCTTGCACGCCATTGCCAATGCCGAAGGCGGCGATGGCGGTGAAGATGCAGAAGAGCACCGCCAGCCATTTCATCTTGAGGCCACGCTCGAGGGCATACATGGGCCCGCCGAGCATGGTTCCGTCGCTGGTCTTAACGCGATATTTAACTGCTAACAGTCCCTCGCCGTATTTCGTGGCAATACCAAAGACGCCTGTCAGCCAGCACCATAGCACGGCTCCAGGTCCTCCTAATGAAACCGCCGTTGCCACGCCTATGATGTTTCCTGTGCCTATGGTCGCTGCCAGCGATGTGGCAAGCGCCGAGAACTGGCTCACGTCGCCAGTGGAGTCCTTGTCCTTAGTGAACGATAGCTTTATGGCTGTGAATATTTTGCGCTGCGGCACTCTCAGCCTGATGGTGAGGAAGATGTGTGTTCCTAACAAGAGAATTATCATGGGCCATGACCAGATGTAGTCGCTAATGGCTTGGGTTATTTCAGTAAAGTTCATGTTAATAAGTGAGATTATACTTCGCAAAATGCAAATTTAAGGATTTTATGTGAAAAGACAAAAAAAATTTTTTGTTTTTTGACGATAAAGAATTACATTTGTGGGAAATTTTCTAAAGCACCATTTTGATGATTAAAAAATTAATACTTCTGCTGACTATGAGTTTTGCCGTTATGGCGATGGCTAATGAGCCATATACTATCTATCCCATTCCGCATGAGCTGATGTTGGATAATACTAATAAGGCGGCATTTAGCAATAGCGTTAACATTATAGCCGAGAAGGATATTGACAACGTCACTATTGAGCGTGCGGTGCAAGTATTGACTGAACATGGGCTGACAGCAAAAATATCAAATAAGTTTGAAACAAACTTTACTAACGTGCTATTGGGCATAAACGGATCGGGTGGCTTGACCGACCGTCACGCTACACTTGCTAATATAAATCGTGACGTCTTCAGTAAGAATAAATTTGATCGTCACATTCTTTGTCTGTTTTCCGCATCGGGTGTTGCCCAGGTGTTGATATTAGGCGAGAATACCGATGCTGTGTTCTGCGGACTGGCATCGCTCGAGCAGATGCTTGACTGTGGCACGAGTGACATGCCATGCGCCACAATCTATGACTATGCCGACGTTAAGAACCGCGGCATCATCGAGGGCTACTATGGTGTGCCCTATAGCGCCGAGGTTACTAAAGACCTATTCCGCTTCATGGCGCGTTACAAGATGAATACCTATATGTATGGCGCCAAGAGCGACCCTTATCACTCCCGCTACTGGGGTAATCCTTACCCCACATCAATCACTCCCGACGAGCAGCGCATTGGCTATCTCACTCAAGACATGATGCGCGACATCGCGGCGGTGGCTCATGAGACCAAGGTCAACTTCATTTGGGCAATTCATCCTGGCAATGCTTTCGCCAACGCCGAAGATCCCCAAGTGCTCGACAAGATAATGGCGAAGTTTGAGAGCATGCACGGGCTTGGTGTTAGGCAGTTCGGCGTCTTTGTCGATGATGTGGGCGTGCCCAGCGACCCTGCGGTGATGAAGTTGTGTGCCGACAATCTCACCGAGCTTCAAACCCGAATAGACAAACGCTGGAATCAAGCTGGCATCCTTGCTGCCGACACAGTCAAGCCACTGCACTATGTGCCGCAGCTCTATGCTCACGGATGGGTAAGTGACGACCGTGCACAGCAGTTTTATCAATCGTTGAGCGGCACTCCCAGCAAGATCAATATCTACATCACAGGTCGTGATGTGTGGTCGGTGCCTAACAACGGAGATTTGGCGCGCGTGAGCGGCTGGCTGGGCCGCGACTTGAGCTGGTGGTGGAACTATCCCTGCAACGACCAGGACCCCACCAAGCTCTTTGTGATGGACACCTACAGCAACTTCCGTGACGAGACTCACATCAACAATTTTTCTCGCATTGAGAAGCGTCTGTCAGGTCTCAACTCGCTAATCATCAATCCTATGCAGCAAGGTGAGCTGTCGAAGGTAGCTCTCTTTAGCGTTGCTGATTATAGTTGGAACAACGCTGCTTTCGACAACTTCAATAGTTGGGATGCTGCTATTGCTGCTGTTGTGGGCGAGAATAATGCTAAGGCATTCAAGACGTTGGCTCCTTACCTTCGCTACTACGACGAAGATGCTATAGGTTATAAGATAGACCGATATTTTGAGTCGGTAAAACGTGGCAATCCCAGTCCTAACAGTTTGGTCAATGAGTTGCGCGAGGTGAATGAGGCGTGTCAAGTCATCAAGGCGATGAAAAGCTCGAAAAACGAGAGTAATCGCTTGCTGTACAACGATGTGCGACCCTGGCTGTTGAAACTGGAGGCTATGACCAGCGAGGCAATCGCGCTATTAGAAGGCAAGCCCGCACCTGTCATCGACTATAATAATACCCCTGACTATCAATTTGAGACTCTTGAGGGAATGGGCAAGAACATATCGCTAAAAGTTCTCACCTCCGAGCCATCGGGCAAGCGATTACTGCCGTTCTTGATAGAATGGCTACGTAACCTTTCAAACACAACCGAGCAATAACAATACACATAAATATATTACTACTATGAACAAAATCAAAGTTTTATTCACATTGTTTGCCGTTGCAGCTATGTGCTTTGCCGCACAAGCTCAACAGCCTAAGGCAGTAACCTACGAGGGAGACCCCATGCACACGCAGTGCTACACCCTGCGCAACGGCATGAAGGTTTTTCTTAGTGTTAACCACGAGTCGCCACGCATTGCCGCTCACATCGCCGTGCGCACCGGCTCACGTAACGACCCAGCTGAGACCACCGGTTTGGCTCACTACTTGGAGCACCTAATGTTCAAGGGTACCAAGCAGTTTGGCACCAGCGATGCCGCTAAGGAGGCTCCCTATCTCGATGAGATTGAGGCTCGCTACGAGCAATACCGCAAGGTCACCGACCCTGCCCTTCGCAAGCAGCTTTATCATGAAATCGATAGCGTGTCGCAGCTGGCAGCGCAGTACAACATCCCCAATGAGTATGACAAGCTCATGGCAGGCATTGGCGGCATAGGCACCAACGCCTACACCAGCACCGATGTGACTTGCTACACTGAGGACATTCCCAGCAACGAGGTAGATCGCTGGGCGCGCATTCAGAGTGACCGTTTCCGCAACATGGTGATTCGCGGCTTCCACACCGAGCTTGAGGCAGTATATGAGGAGAAAAACATGGGTATGGCTAAAGACATGTGGAAACTCGAGGAGGCACTCTATGCCAAGGCGTTCCCTGGCCATCCTTATGGCACCCAGACTACCATAGGCACTCAGGAGCATCTCAAGAACCCGTCAATCACAAACATCAAGAACTATTACAACAATTACTATTGCCCTAACAATATCGCCATCTGTATGGCTGGCGACATGAACCCCGACCAGGTTATTGCCACGCTCGACAAGTACTTTGGCGATTGGCAGCCCCATAACTTCATCCGACCTGAGTTTGCGCCTATCGAGCCCTTTTCCGCACCGGTTGACACTACCGTGCTGGGTCAGGAGGCAGAGTTTGTGACACTGGCATGGCGCTTCTTTGGTGGGGCATCACTCCAGAACGACACCATCGAGGTTATTTCGCAGATGCTGAGTAACGGTACAGCCGGCCTTATGGACCTCAACCTTAACCAGCCACAAAAGCTTATGGAATCGGGGACCTACGCCGATGAGATGGCCGACTACTCGCTGCTCATGCTCATGGGATATCCCAACGAAGGTCAAAGTCTCGAAGAGGTGCGTGACCTCATGCTCGGTGAGATTGAGAAGCTGCGCACTGGCGACTTTGATGACGACTTGCTTGTGAGCGTGGTCAACAACATCAAACTTCAGTACCTGAATGGATTGAACAATAACCGTGCACGTGCCAGCTACCTTGTTAATGCCTTTATCAACGGCATCGAGTGGGGACAAGTAGTGGGGCAGCTCGATCGCATGAGCAAGATGACCAAGCAGCAGATTGTTGATTTCGCAAAGCGTCACTTGCTCAACAACTATGTGTGCGTGTATAAGCGCAAGGGCGTGGATAATTCGGTTAAGAAGATCGAGAAGCCCGAGATTACCCCTATCCCCACCAACCGCGACAAGCAAAGCGATTTCGTGCGTGACCTCCTGGCCGAGACCGTTGAGCCTATTCAGCCACGTTTCGTCAATTTCAAAACCGACATGACCGTGAGCCAGACCAAGGCCGGCCTGCCATTGCTCTACAAGCAGAACACCGACGACGACCTGTTCACACTGGTCTATAAATATGACTTCGGCAACACCGCCGACCTGCGTTATGAATTGGCGTTCAACTATCTCAATTATCTTGGCACCAAGACATTGACACCTCAGCAGTTCAAGCAGCGCATGTATAAACTCGCTTGCAATTTTGGGGCTTCGGTAACCGACAATCACACCTATATCACCATCAGTGGCCTTAGCGAGAATATGCCAGAGGCTGTGGCGCTGGTCGAGGACCTCTTTAAGAACGCTACAGTCGATAATGAGGCTTACAACCGCTTAGTTGACCAGATTCTCAAAGCCCGTGCCGATGCCAAGACCAACCAAGACCAGTGCTTCGCAAGGCTTATGGAATATGGGCAGTTTGGACCAAACAATACCTACACCAATATCATCAGCGAGGAGCAGTTGCGTGGGCAAGATCCCGCCGAGCTGCTTCAGTTGGTGAACGGACTGGGCAATATGCAGCACTCGATAGTTTATTTTGGCCCCATGAGCGAGAAAGACTTCTCGGCAAGCATCTCTAAGATTCACAAGACGCCGAAGAATCTCCTTGATGTGCCATTTGGCATGGACTACATGGAGCAGCCCACTCCTGAGACCGAGATTTTGCTCGCTCCCTATGATGCCAAGAATATTTATATGGTGCAGTACAGCAATAGCGAGCGCGATTGGGATCCATCGCATGCCGCCGTCATCAGCCTCTTCAACGAGTATTTTGGCACCGGCATGAACGGTATCGTGTTCCAGGAGCTTCGTGAGGCACGAGGACTGGCTTACTCGGCTGCCGCTGTTTATAACCAGCCATCTCGCATGGGTCACAAGGAAGATGCTTACACCTATATTGCCACTCAGAACGACAAGATGATGGACTGCGTTGACGAGTTCAACAAACTCATTGCCGACGTTCCACAGAGCGAGGCTGCCTTCAACCTTGCAAAGGAGTCGCTCATGAAGAAGCTCGCCAGCCGCCGCATCACTCGCTATAACGTGCTCTCGAGATATCTTGCCGCTCAAGAGATGGGCTTAGATTATGATATTAATTCTAAGGTGTATGAGGCACTTCCCAAGCTCTACCTCTTCGACATCGTTGATTTCGAGAAAGAGACGATGGCAGGCAAGCCCTACCGCTATCTCATCCTCGGCGACGAGAAAGAGCTCGACATGGAGCGCCTGGAGAAGATAGCTCCCGTTCGCCGTGTTACGCTTGAGGAGATATTTGGATACTAATTCCGTCTCTGAGAAATGAATTAGTGCTTTCTGCACATTGCACTAATAGAGAATAGAAAATCCTGCC
>CALAVD010000483.1 GCA_937892085.1 uncultured Prevotellaceae bacterium | reverse complement strand
GATGTCTCGGGCGGTGCCAAGCCGCTGAGCGACTACTGGCCGGGCTTAGAGACACCTGTCGAGGTGCCTGCCGACAAGATTCAGGGCAAGTTCTGAGCCCCTCCCTTCCTCTTTTTGTCAGACAATGATATATATTCGCCAGTCTCGAACGTTGAGGCTGGCGAATAATAATAAGGTATGTGCGCAAGTGCTGGAAAGACCTCAAGCTTGGGTCATCCTCACTTAATTATGACCTTCTTGCCATTAATGATGTTGATGCCCTTTTGTGGAGTGCTAAGTCGCTGCCCGGAGAGGTTGTAGATAGAGGAACTCCCGTTCTTGATGATAATAACACCATGAATGCCTGTAGACTCACTACCCACATATTCATTCCAGTCAGTACCGTCATAGTATTGAGGTTCCCACCCTTTTTCTTTTAAGGATGCCACTTGTGCTTGTGAGCAAACGTTCTTTTCTTCAGTATTTGTGTTGTCTATGACCCTAAAAGGATAAATGACATAAACAAACTCATAATCGCTTACCCTCTCCTTATGTGGTGTCCTCTGTGGCAAACCATTAATAACTGACGCCATTTCTTTCTCGCCTATTTGGTTATTCGAGCAATTCAAGTAATCCAAAGCTACACATTGTGATATGTCAAGTGAAGACAGATGATTGTGGCTACAATTTATATAGTCCAGAGATGCGTTGTCCTGTAGATTGATAGAAGACAATTTGTTTTCATTACACTCCAAAGTGGTAAGTGCAGGACACTTAGACATGTCAAGCGTTGACAAACTATTTCCGCCACATTTCAAAGTTTTTATAGACTGACATTGGGTTACGTCAAGCGATGTCAACACATTGACACTGCAGTTCACAGTAGTTAGTGTTGAACATCGTGTCACGTCCAGAGCTGATATCTTGTTGTCGCTGCAACTCAATGAGGTCAATGCTGTACATTTCGTTACGTCCAATGCTGATAGTTGATTATCATCACAACTCAATGAGGTCAATGCTGTACATTTCGTTACGTCCAACGCTGACAGTTTGTTGTCACTGCAACTCAATGAGGTCAATGCTGTACATTTCGTTACGTCCAATGCTGACAGTTTATTGTTGCTGCAACTCAATGAGGTCAATGCTGTACATTTCGTAACGTCCAATGTGGACAGATTATTGTCACTACAACTCAATGAGGTCAATGCTGTGCATTTCGTAACGTCCAATGCTGACAGTTTATTGTCACTGCAACTCAATGAGGTCAATGCTGTACATTTCTTTACGTCCAATGTGGACAGATTATTGTCACTACAACTCAATGAGGTCAATGCTGTACATTTCGTTACGTCCAATGCTGACAGATTATTGTTACTGCAACTCAATGAGGTCAATTTCGGACATTTAGAAACATCGAGTGAATTAATTACATTACTATAACAAAGCAATGTTTCCAAGTTTGTAAAGAATTCGATACCCTTTAAACTCTCTACATTCCCTTTTTTGTCACCTGATGATGATCCACCAAATGGGACTTTATAAGTATAATGTACATCTATTGATGTGACGTTTTTGATTTCTTCTTCTGTCAGTATT
The DNA here is from genome assembly GCA_937892085.1 of uncultured Prevotellaceae bacterium. Lineage (GTDB taxonomy): Bacteria > Bacteroidota > Bacteroidia > Bacteroidales > Muribaculaceae > Sodaliphilus. The sequence continues at coordinate 4,530 of CALAVD010000483.1, read as the reverse complement.
CCATCCTTGCCATAGTCTTGTTTCAGCAGATATTTGCGGAAAGCCTCGTCGGGAAAATTTGACTCATCAATCTTAATTCCTTCCTCAGATACGGCCTTGACAGTGATAGAGCAAGTAGCATACTTCCCACTCCCATCATCAGCCTTACAGGTGATGGTCGCACTGCCTTCGCCCTTGGCTGTCACAAGGCCTGAAGAACTTACAGTTGCTACGCTACTTTTGCTCGTTGACCACGTGACACTCTTATTTGTGGCATTGCTTGGCGATATGGTTGCTGTGAGTTGTTGGGTTTCGCCTACTGTTAAAGTAGCCGAAGTTGTATTCAAGTTAATACTCGTTACAGAAATGTCGTCTTCCTCACCAATTACTTTTATCATTTTAAACCACTTCCATCCTTCAGCTGCAGCATATTTTTCCTTTGCACTCTTTGATTTTACATACAAAATCATTTTTTCACAACCCATGAAAGAGGTTGAATAACAACTTGGAGGGGTCTCAGATAAACAAGTAATCGTTTTCAACTTAGGACAATTATAAACGCAATAATTCTCTATGTCAGAAGTCGATTGTGGTAGGACAATATCTGTAATATTGGGTAAATTACTAAAAGCCCAGTTCCCAATTATCCTAACAGGATAGTCTTTTGCCACATTTGGCACTGTTACCTTACCTGTTGTTGTTGAACTAATGCATGCTCGATCATCTGGGGTTTTAATAACCTTTGCGCAATCACCATAATAGTATGCTTTATAGAACAACATATAATGACCTTCTTCTGTATAATCATAAAAATATCCCTCGCTGGTATCACTGCCGCCACCTGTATCACCTCCACCAGAGTCATCGCTACCTCCCCCTCCTGAGTTTGGGTCTATACATGTTATGTCATAATAGTAATTTCTATATATTTTAAAAATGCAAAAGAATTATTATTTCCATATCAAATGGTAGTTGCAGGGGGATTTTTCCTTAGTGTTATAGGTCTTATAATGATATTCTTTGAAAATGATGAAAAATTTATTTATGGAGATGAAAACGAAGAAGAAAAATATTATGTAAAGGAAGGAGAAAATGGGCCAAATGATACATTTGAAAAAGAAAAACAATATATTATTGAAAATCAATGGGATAAATTAAATTCAACAAGCCACAAGATGCAAATGTTGTTCGAAGGCTCCGGCATCGAACTCAGTCATAACTACGACACACCACGCAAGAAAATCGTAAGCATCACCGACTGCGAATGCCTGATAGCACAGACAGGAAGTGTAGTCGTTACCGACAAGTGTGCAGGCTCACGGGCAGCATTTTCATTAAGCGACATTCTCTTGATTTACGCCAGACCAAGCCAGATTGTGGCTAACATGAAGAACGCAATACGACTTCTGAAAGAAAGGTACAATCAGGACAGACCTTCAGAAACCGTGATAATCAGTGGTGCGAGCCGAAGCAATGAAATTGATAATCAATTAGTTATAGGTGCACAAGGCATAAAACAATTAGCGTTGTTCTTGGTCGAAGACGAATAATCATTCCTTAACGAAACGTTTTGTCTGAACAAGACCATTTGACGTCATCTTGATGAGATATGTGCCTGCTGGCAACTCGCTCACGTTGATGTCGAATGATTTCTCATCAACCGGCTTGCTAAGTATCATCTCGCCTGCCACGTTGTAGATATCATATTGATTTACAGTAACTTCACTCTGAATCATTAGCTTTTCAGTTGCTGGATTCGGGTAAAGCGCAACCAGACTTTGCATATTCTCAGGCACGTCGTTATAAGTTCTGTAAAGCATAATATTATCAACGTTTACCATAAACTGATTGGTGCAGTTGTAATGCACTATCGCGATGTAGATATCCTGACCCTGATAGTCTCTAAGGTCGATGTTGAAAGTATGCCAGCTACCAGCCACTTTTGCGGTCATGTCAATATCATAAATCATATCGAACGCATCGGGGTCGTCGCCCACTGTTGTTGAAACAGCCACGCCGAGATGCTCGTTAGGATGTGTGACATCCTGGACACAGGCTTGAAACACGATCTGTTCGCAGTCGAGTTTATAAGGTGTCACAAGATAGTTGTCAGGGAATAACGGGTATTCTACCTCATTGACTGATGCTGATGTGAGGCTGTATCTGTTCTGTTCGTTGCCCCAGTTTTGGCGTAGCTCCCAGTTGTAACCGTCGCCGTCAGCATCTATTGTGTTCCAACGAATCATGCTGTCTTCAAAGTCGAATAAGATGTCGCCCTCCGGAGGAGTTGGGACGATAGGAGTATATTCGCCCAAGGTATAGATGCCGATGAGGTTTGGGCTCTTGTCAACGTCACCGAAGAAATACTGTGTGCCGTCAACTTCGCCTATGAATGCACCGCCTGCACTGCAAGCATAGCCCCATCCAGGTGTCTGGCTGAAGTCGAAGATGTAGTTAGGAGTCATGGTATCGGCCTCGATAGCATAGTCGAACACATGAGCTGTAAAGCCTTCAACAGCAAACAGATAGAGGTGTGCCAAACCGTCGTCATCGGTGAAATAGCCAGTGCCGTGAACGGTATGACCTCCAAGGTTGTGAGCTGTAGCGGTCTTGATGACGCTGCCGCTACGGTTGACGAGCTTAAGGTCGAGATGTAAGTTCGGGCTGCTGCCGGTTGCTCTCTCGCCCACCCAGAATGCGTCGTAAACAGGGTCGTAGGTGCATGTGCCAAGTTCACTCAACGAAGTACTGATGCAATTGGCGGTGACCAATGTCTTGTTGTGCAAGTCATAGCACCAAATTGTGCTTGAATGAGCGTCGCATCCATAGAAATATGTGCCGTCGTAGGTCATGTCGCGCATGTAGTTGTCGGAGTTGGTGACACCGGCAACATCGAACTGGTCGAGGAGGTTGCCTTCAAAGTCGTATTTGTAGAACATATACTCCACTGTCGATGACTTGCCCCATGCGGCGGTATAGATATACTCGCCGTCATAAACCACACCATGTTGACGACCTGTTGATGTTGTGAACGATGTGACAAAGTCCCACATGTCCTTTGTTTCTTGTGCATTTGTTGCAAATGGAGCAAGAAGCACAATGATTAAAGCGAAAAACAATGATTTCTTCATAGATCTATATGTTAAAAATTTTATTGTCTTATCGATTTTATCTGTTGTTCGAGTACTGCTATCTTAGCCTCGGCATCGGATTTTTTCTTGCGTTCCTTATCAACCACAGCGGCTGGAGCTCCGTTCACGAATTTCTCGTTGGATAGCTTCGCCTCGACAGATTTCAGGAAACCTTGAGCGTATTTCAACTCCTCTTCGAGTTTCTTCAGCTCGGCTTCAGTATCGACAGAATCAGTCACAGGGATGAAATATTCTTTCGAGCGCACAATGAATCCGAATGCATCAGCTGGTTTCTCTGAAGTGTAAACTATTGATTTTATGTTAGTTAACTTCTCAATGATACAATCAAAGTCCTTGTTTGCAGTGCCATTGCCGATAACAACCAAATCCAATGACTCCTTGAACGAAATATTCTTCTCGGCGCGAATCTTTCGGATATTGTTGATGACTTCCATAGTGAAATCGAACTGTGCAAGCACTTGATTATCAACATCTTTCTGTTTCGGCTGTTGAGCGATGATGATGTCGTCACCGTCTTTTCTTTCATCGAGATTATGATAAATCTCTTCGGTGATAAATGGCATGAACGGATGCAGGAGCTTCATCAGGTTTTCGAAGAAAGTGACTGTGGCTCTGTAAGTTACGCCATCGACAGGCTGTCCCATCGGGGCTTTCACCATCTCGAGATACCACGAGCAAAAGTCGTCCCAAGTGAGTTTGTAGACACCCATCAGTGCATCGGAGAGACGGTATTTCTCGAAGTTATCGTTCATCTCGGTGAGTATCTGGTTATAACGCGCGTCGAACCATTTCACAGCCATTTTTGCGGTGTCGGGCTGAGGTGCATTTTCATCGACATTCCATCCTTTCACGAGGCGTAGGGCGTTCCAAATCTTGTTGCAGAAGTTACGTCCCTGCTCGCAAAGTGCCACGTCGAACAGGATGTCGTTTCCTGTAGGTGCTGAGAGCAACATACCCATACGCACGCCATCGGCACCGTAAGTCTCAATGAGTTCTATCGGGTCGGGTGAGTTACCGAGCGATTTCGACATTTTGCGACCAAGTTTATCACGAACGATACCAGTGAAATACACGTTCTTGAACGGCACTTTTCCCTGATACTCCTCGCCCGCCATAATCATCCTGGCGACCCAGAAGAAAATGATGTCTGGAGCCGTGATAAGGTCGTTGGTCGGGTAATAATATTTAAACTCGGCGTTATCAGGGTCGAGGATGCCGTTGAACAGTGAGAGAGGCCACAGCCAAGAGCTGAACCAGGTGTCGAGGCAGTCGCCGTCACGACGCAAATCGTTGAGTGTCAGGCTGTTATCACCTGTCTTTTCTTTTGCAAGAGCGAGAGCTTCCTCGTCGGATTCAGCCACCACGTAGCCGCCTTCCGGTAGATAATATGCCGGTATCT
>CALAVD010000482.1 GCA_937892085.1 uncultured Prevotellaceae bacterium | reverse complement strand
ACCGACACCAATTCGGGCTGGATAGCCCGCCACCTGTCCCCGCTGGGATGGGAAGCAAAGAGTGTTAAAGTCATCGCTGATGATGCCCACGAGATTTCGAATGCTATCGACGAGGCGTTTGCCGTCACCGACGTGGTGCTGATGACCGGCGGTCTGGGACCCACCAAAGACGACATCACCAAAGCCACCTTGTGCCGATACTTCGGTGGTGAGATGGTGCTTAACGAAGATGTGAAACGCAATGTAGAGGCGCAGGTTGAACGCCGTGGCATTCCCGTGAACCGCCTCACCGCCGGGCAAGCCATGGTGCCCTCCTCGTGCAAGGTGATACCGAACGAGGTGGGCACAGCACCCATCATGTGGTTTGAACGCGACGGCAAAGTGTTAGTGTCGATGCCCGGCGTGCCTCACGAGACCCAGACGATGATGGAGTGCGCCGTGATTCCCCAACTCATCAAGCATTTCCACAGCGACCTCGACATTGAGTACCGAACATTTGTAGTTGTCGATTATGCCGAGAGCGCACTTGCCGAGAAGCTCGAAGCCTACGAGCAGCAACTGCCCGGTTACATCCACCTCGCCTACCTCCCTAATCAGGGCATCATCCGTTTGCGACTCACGGGAGCGCACCACGACGCGCAGGTGATAGCCCTCGACATGGACCAGCAGTCGAAGAAACTGCACAAAATATTAGGCAAGAGCATTATAGCCGATGGCGACAAACCCTTAGCGATGATAGTGGGAGAGCGCCTGCGCGAATTAGGACTCACCCTCGCTACCGCCGAGAGCTGCACAGGCGGCAATGTGGCGCACCTCATCACCGAGATTGCAGGCAGCAGCGACTACTTCATGGGGAGCGTGGTGAGCTACAGCAACGACGTGAAAGAGCGTGTGTTAGGAGTGGACAAGACCACCCTCGACACCTTTGGGGCTGTGAGCCAGCCTGTAGTAGAGCAGATGGCATGCGGCGTGAGCAACCTATGCCGCACCCATTGTGCCGTGGCAACCAGCGGAGTGGCAGGCCCTGGCGGAGGCACTCCCGAGAAACCCGTGGGCACCGTGTGGATGGCAGCTAAGGTGGGCGATATAGTGGTGAGCCAGTGCCACCACCTCCCCGGCGACCGCAAGCAAGTTATCACACGCGCCACCCATCAAGTGCTAATCATGCTCCTGAGACTGCTGCGATAGAGCCACTCTCTCGATAAAGAGAGCTCTATGCTGGTGCTTTAGCAGGCAGTTGGTTTCTTTGCTTGAAATACCATTTCTTGATGCGTCGCACTGCCTCTCCTGTGATTACCACCAAAGAAGTGGTAAGGACAATGAAAATCCAGTCTTCAATGTTTAATGGCTCTACGTTGAACATCTCCCAGCCCACACTGACAATGAGAATCTGCCCGAAGAATATCAGCAAGGCGATGAACACAAATTCGCCACATTTTTTCATTCTGAAAGCCGAGTATGCCGACCTATAAGCCTTGGCGTTGAACATATTCCAGAACTGCATCATCACAAATGTGGTGAAGAACAATGCGCTCTCGTAGGGTTTGATGATGTGAGTCGGCGTCTTGATATAGCTGCCGCCAGCGAGCAAGTCGTACAACTGCCTCAAGGACGTTATCTCGCTGATGTTGCAGTGCTTGAGCACGACAAACAAGAATATGAGCAAAGCACTGAACAACAGTCCCGTCCACAAAATGTGCACCCACATGTGATTGTCGATGATAAAGTCGCGACGGTCGCGCGGTTTCTGGCGCATGAGGCTCTTGTTGGGCGGCAACGACGAGAGTGCCATGGCGGCGAAGGTGTCCATGATAAGGTTCACCCACAACATCTGCGTTACGGTGAGAGGCGCGTCGGTATCGAGGAAAGCACCGGCAAGCACCACTAAGCACGCCGCCACGTTAACGGTGAGCTGGAAGAGCAAGAACCGCTGTATGTTGCGGTATAGCGAGCGACCCCACAGCACAGCGTTGCCTATACTGGCAAAAGAGTTGTCGATAATGGTGATGTCGCTGGCTTCCTTGGCTACGCTGGTGCCGTCGCCCATCGATAGTCCCACATGCGCCGCTTTTAGGGCGGGGGCGTCGTTGGTGCCGTCGCCAGTCACTGCCACCACTTGGTTGCAGCGTTGCAAAGCCTCAACAATGCGTTTCTTGTCGTGCGGTCGTGACCGTGCAATAATCTTCAGGCTCATGACGCAGGCGTCGAGCTGCTCGTCGGTCATCGCCTCGATCTCGGGACCGGTGATGATGTTGCTATCGTCGCAGGTTTCGTCGTTCCACAGCCCTATCTGCCGCCCCACTTCCTTAGCGGTGCCGGCATTGTCACCAGTAATAATCTTCACCTCGATGCCTGCCCTGAGACATTCCCTGACAGCGGCTGGCACATCGTCGCGCACGGGGTCGGCAATGCCCACAATGCCCATGAAAGTGAGCCCTTCGGCAACCACTTTCTTCCCATCAACGGCTTTCTCGCCAGGCTGTAGCACTTTATAGGCAAACCCTAATGTGCGCATTGCCTTGTCCTGAAATGTCTTGAGTTGCTTATCGATTGTGTCGCGATCAATGTTGCCCCAAGTGCTGGAGCACATCTTGTGCACTATTTCGGGAGCGCCTTTCACATATAGCACTTCCTCGCCTGTCGCCTGACTCTTGACCACCGTTGCCATGAACTTGCGCTCGGTGCTGAAAGGAACTTCCTCTACCGTCTCGCAATTCTCGCGCAACGTCTCATAATCGATGCCCCTCTCCTTAAGCCACAGCAGCAATGCCCCCTCAGTGGGATTGCCAATGACCGAGGTGTTGCCGTTGTCGTCAATCGAGAGATGGGCGGTGGAGTTCACCGCCATATTCTCGCTGATGAGCTGCCCCTCTCGGGAGCCGTTGAGCGCATCATCCTCAACGCCATAGAAGCACGCCCCGCCCACGTTCATCTGGTTCTGGGTGAGCGTGCCGGTCTTGTCGGTGCATATTACGGTGGTGGCACCCATCGTCTCACAGGCATGCATGCGCCGCACTAAGTTCTTCTCCTTGAGCATGCGCCGCATGCTGTAGGCAAGGCTCAGTGTCACCGCCATGGGCAACCCTTCGGGTACAGCCACCACAATCAGAGTGACGGCAATCATCACCGATTGCAGTAGGTAGGTGACAAACTCTATATCAAATTGGGGGTCAGGGGTGTGCAGTAAATAGGCCACTATACACCCCACAATCACCAGTGCGGCAATCACATAGCTTGCTATCGACACAAGGGAGCCCAAGCGGTCGAGTTGCTCCTTGAGCGGAGTTTTCACGCTCGAGTCGATTTGCACGCTCTCCATCACCTTGCCGTTCTCGGTGGCGTCGCCCACTGCCAGTACCTGCGCAATGCCATGCCCCTCAATCACCTTGGTGCCTTTGAGCACATGGTTGCTGGGGTAAGTGGCTTGAGTGTCGAAATTCTCCTCGATGGTGGTCTTAGCGCATTGCGGCTCGCCAGTGAGCGACGACTCATCTACCAGCAGCGAGTGAGCCTCGAGTAGCTGCGCGTCGGCAGGCACTTCCTCGCCGGTGTTGAGCATCACGATGTCGCCCACCACCACGTCGCGGCGTGCTATGTGCTTCACCTTGCCGCCTCTTATCACCTGCACGTGCTCGTCGTCGTTGACCTGATTGAGGATTTCAAACTCTTTCTCGGCTTTATATTCAAAGACGAACGCTAACCCCGTGGCAAGGGCTATGGCGACAAAGATTCCCACCGGCTCGTAGAATACCGATGCCGATTTCCCTAAGGAGTAAAATTCATAGAACGAGATGCCCACCGACATCACTCCCGCTACCATCAGAATGGTGATGAGAGGGTCGCGGAACTTCTCAAGGAGCTTGCGCCACCACGGGTCTTTCTCGACTGGTGTGAGCACATTAGCGCCGTGCCGCTGCCTGCTTGCAGCAACCTCGGCATCGCTAAGTCCTATATAGTGAGGTTTTTTAGCCATGAGCGTTATGTCTATGCTTATAAATATGCAAAGTTGTTAATCACTCTGCATAATGCAAAATGCGTGCCAAAAAGGTGTAACCGCTATCCTTAGCAGCCGCCCTTGCCACAGCAGTCGCCGTCGCCACAGCCGCTGTCTTTGTCGCAGCCATCGCCACAGCCGCCACAGTCACCACCGCCGCAGCCACCACAGTGGCGTGGGGGGTTCTTCTC